>JANMMX010000152.1:0-7736 GCA_031373605.1 Allobosea sp.
GCAATCAGCGCACCCAGCGTCTGCCGGTCTTCCTCCGCCAGCACCCAGACATACCTTGCCTTGGCGCAAACCTCGCGCTCCACCTGTTCAAGGGTGCGCGCCTCGCGCCGATAGAGCCAGCGTATCAGGGCGCTGTTGGCATGGTCAGCGCTTTGTTGTGCAGAGATGTGCTCGACATTGTGCGCGACCAGCACGCAAGGAGCCAAATCCAGCAGTTCTGGAAAAGCGCCGGGCAGCATCACCGAGTTGAGCACGATCGCATCGAACGGGCCGTGCGCGCGCACGGCTTCGACCAGCCGCCCACGTCCTGCCAGCCAAAGCTTGGCGCAGGCCACAGGCAATCCGCGCATCAGTGCTGTCCCCAGCCAGCGCAGCTTGGTCAGGCCGGAGACAACGGCATTCTCGATGGCGACATGATCGAGCACAATTGCCAGATCGGGGTCAGCGGCCACTTCTCCCGGTCGCAGGAAGCCGATGGCGGTGACATCATGCCCGGCTGCGCGCAGGCCATCGAGGATCGCGGCATTGGCAATCTCGAAGCCGGTATCGGGACGGGCCACCGGGATCAGCGAGGTGAGGAAGGCAAGGCGCATGAGGCAGAGGTCCGGATCATCAGCAGATGACAAGTCTCGGATCAGACCAAGTCATGCCGGGGACGCCCCGGTCAAGCGCGCGCTAACCTTATGCTGAACACGGCCATGCTTCGGGGCGGCAACTGTGGCATTGAACCTGGCATGCTGAAGCCTTCTGCCTCCAATGCTGATCTGTTCGGCACCTTGCCGGAGAGCTTCCATATTGTTGCCGCCTCGTCGGCAGCTGTTCTGGAGCGCGCCGAGATCGCAATTTGCGTACCGACATTCAGGCGGCCTGAGCTGCTGGAGGCCACGCTTCGGTCGCTGGCAGCGCAAGTGGCAAGCCGCCGCTTCGCCATCATCGTGGTCGACAATGAGGGCACCGAGCAGGCCGGTGCCGCGCGGGCCAAGGCACTGTTCGAGGCCGGGCTGTTTCAAGGGCTTGTTCTGGTCGAGCCCCGGCAGGGCAACTGCAAGGCCTACAATGCCGCTTGGCGCTGCGCGCTGGCACGGCTGCCGAGGCTTGTCTATCTGGCAGGCATTGACGATGACGAGACGGCGCAACCCGGCTGGCTTGATGCTTTGGTGCTGGCCGCTGAGGTCTCCGGCGCGGATATTGTCGGCGGGCCGGTGACGCCGGATTTCGAAACACCCGGCAAGGATTGGCTCCGGGCCCACCCGATCTTCCGTTCGCACTACGCACAGACCGGCCCCATTCCGCAGCTCTATTCCAGCGCGAATTATCTCATTCGCGCCGACCTGCCATTGGCCATGGGATATCCGTTTCTCGATGAACGCTTCGACTATACGGGCGGCGGCGACACGGACTTCTTCTCGCGCGCCCGGTCCGCTGGCAAGCGCTTCTGGTGGGCGCAAGGTGCGGCCATGCGCGAGATCATGCCAGCAAGACGCAGCGAGTTCAGCTGGATTTCGGCGCGCGGCATCCGCAATGGCATGATCTCGGCACTGATCGACAGGAAGGCCGATCCGACCTTGAAGGGCCGCCTGAAGGTGCTGGCCAAAAGCCTTGCCCTGCTGGCAGCGGCGCCCTTTCGTGGGGCAAGACTGGCCCTCCAGACCGGGTCGCTGACAATCGGGCTCTACCACACGCAGGTCGCCATCGGCCGGATCGGGGCCGAATTTGGCCTGTCGATCGAGCAATACCGCAATCCCGAAAAGAACTGAGGCCGGGTTCAGCCGGCCTCATATGCCGGCTCAGGCGTCGCGCGCCTTCAACTTGCCGAGCGCAGCCTGCGCCGCAGCCAGCCGCGCAATCGGCACGCGGTAAGGTGAGCAGGAAACATAGTCGAGCCCGATGTTTTCACAGAAAACCACCGAGTCAGGGTCGCCGCCATGCTCGCCGCAAATGCCGAGCTTGATGTCGCTGCGGGTCGCGCGGCCGCGCTCCACCGCCATGCGCACCAGCTCGCCCACGCCCTCCTGATCGATGGTGACGAAGGGGTCGGCCGCCAGAATGCCCTTTTGCGTGTAGGGCCCGAGGAACGAGGAGGCATCATCGCGGCTGATGCCAAGCGTCGTCTGCGTCAGGTCATTTGTGCCGAATGAAAAGAACTCGGCTGAATGCGCGATATCGCCAGCGCGCAGGGCGGCGCGTGGCAGCTCGATCATGGTTCCGACCTGATAGGCGAAATCAGCGCCCGTCTCGGTCTTGACCGCTTGCGCCATCGCGTCGATGCGGCCCTTGACCAGATCGAGCTCGGCGCGCGTCATCACCAGCGGCACCATGACTTCCGGTGTGATGGGCGCGCCGGTTTCCCTGGCTGCAATGACTGCAGCCTCGAAAATGGCACGGGCCTGCATCTCGGCGATCTCGGGATAGGCGATGGCCAGCCGCACGCCGCGGAAACCCAGCATCGGATTGAACTCGTGCAACTCGGCGGCACGGCGCTTCAGCTTCTCGAGGCTGGTGCCGATGACCCTGGCGACATCGGCCATCTCGGCGTCGCTGTGCGGCAGGAACTCGTGCAGTGGCGGGTCCAGCAGGCGGATCGTGACCGGCAGCCCCTGCATGATCTTGAAGAGCTGGACGAAGTCATTGCGCTGCATCGGCAGCAGCTTGGCCAGCGCCGTTCGGCGCCCGGCCTCGTTGTCGGCCAGGATCATCTCGCGCACGGCGATGATGCGGTCGCCTTCGAAGAACATGTGCTCGGTGCGGCACAGGCCAATGCCTTCCGCGCCGAACTCGCGTGCGGCGCGCGCATCCGTCGGCGTCTCCGCGTTGGTGCGCACCTTCATGCGGCGCACCTTGTCGGCCCAGCCCATCAGCGTGCCGAACTCGCCCGAAAGTTCCGGCTGCTGCATCTTGACCTCGCCGAGCAGGATCTGCCCCGTCGAGCCATCGATGGTGATGATGTCACCGGCCTTCAGCGTCATGCCGCCAGCCAGCAGCTGCTGTTTCGCCTGGTCGACACGCAAGGTGCCTGCGCCCGAGACGCAAGGCTTGCCTGCGCCGCGTGCCACGACAGCCGCATGCGATGTCATGCCGCCGCGCGTGGTCAGGATGCCTTCGGCGGCATACATGCCATGGATGTCCTCGGGCGAGGTTTCGACACGCACGAGGATGACCTTGCGGCCGGCCTTCTTGGCGGTCTCGGCTTCTTCCGAAGTGAAGACGATCTCACCACAGGCCGCACCCGGCGAGGCCGGTAGACCCTGGCCAATCACGTGACGCTCGGCCTTGGGATCGATGGTCGGGTGGAGCAACTGGTCGAGCGAGCCAGGCTCGATACGGCCAACCGCCTCATCACGCGTGATGAGGCCTTCCTCGGCCAGATCAACCGCGATCTTCAAGGCGGCGCGCGCTGTGCGCTTGCCCGAGCGTGTCTGGAGCATCCAGAGCTTGCCAAGCTCGACCGTGAACTCGATGTCCTGCATGTCGCGATAATGCCGCTCGAGCAGGAGATAGATGCGCACCAGTTCGCCATAGGCACCGGGCATGGCCGCTTCCATCGAAGGCTTGTCAGAGCCAGCGGCCTTGCGCGCGGCTTCCGTGATATCCTGTGGAGTGCGGATGCCAGCCACCACATCCTCGCCCTGGGCGTTGATGAGGAATTCGCCGTAGAATTCCTTGCCGCCGGTCGAGGGGTTGCGGGTGAAGGCGACGCCGGTTGCCGACGTTTCGCCGAGATTGCCGAAGACCATGGCCTGCACGTTGACCGCCGTGCCCCAGGCAGCGGGAATGCCGTTGTGCTCGCGATAGCGGATGGCGCGCGCGTTCATCCAGGAGGAGAACACCGCGCCAATGGCGCCCCAGAGCTGCTCCTGCGGATCTTGCGGGAAGTCGCGGCCCAAGGCCTTCTTAACGATCTCCTTGTAGCGGCCGACCAGCGCCTGCCAGTCATGCACATTCAGGTCCGTGTCGAGGTTCAAGCCCTTCCGGTCCTTGTAGTCGTCCAGCGCCTCTTCGAAATGATGATGATCGACGCCGAGCACGACGTCGGAATACATGGTGATGAAGCGGCGATAGCTGTCCCAGGCAAAGCGGGCATCGCCGGAGGCACGCGCCACGGCATCAACCGTGATGTCATTGAGGCCGAGGTTCAGCACCGTGTCCATCATGCCGGGCATGGAGGCGCGCGCGCCGGAGCGCACGGAGACCAGCAGCGGGTTGGCACTGTCGCCAAAAAGCTTGCCTGTGATGGCGCCGACTTCCGCCAGCGCAGCATCGACCTGCCCCTTCAGCTCGGCGGGATACTTTCGGTCATTGTCATAGAAGGACGTGCAGACCTCGGTGGAGAGCGTGAAGCCGGGAGGCACCGGCAGACCCAGGCTGCACATCTCGGCCAGGTTGGCACCCTTGCCACCCAGCAGGTTCTTCATGCCGGCTTCGCCATCAGCGGTGCCACCACCAAAAGAATAGACCCATTTTGTCGAAGCCATTGCAGACCGTCTCCAATCCGATGCCGTCCGTTGCGAGCGCAACGATCTCGCAGATGCGAGATGACCGCTTCATGCCGAAATCCGCATGAACAATCAATGAGTGTCGCAAAACGCGGTTTTCGTCAGCGGGCGCTGTTTGGCCACTTCAGCGGCCAGTCAGCGATATGGTCCGGCCAATCTTCCATCGGTATGTCGTCTTCGCTGGCCTTGACCCTGCCCCTGACCGAGACGCCGGCGCGAACCACGGTTTGAGGGTCGCCCGAGACCAACGGATGCCACCAGGGCAGATCCTTGCCATTGGCCACAAGCCGGTAACCGCAGGTCGGTGGCAGCCAGGTCAGTTCGCGCACGTCGCGAGGCGTCAGCGTCACGCAGTCCGGCACGCGCACCGAGCGATTGGGATAGTCCGTGCAGCGACAGGTTCTGGCATCGAACAGCGTGCAGCCAATGTCGGTGGCGTGAATAGCCCCGGTGTCCTCGTCTTCAAGCTTCACGAGGCAGCAGCGCCCGCAGCCATCGCACAGCGATTCCCATTGGGCGCGTGACATCTCTTCAAGCGGGACATTGCGCCAGAATGGCTGGCCGGAGGGTCTGGAGTTCATCAGCCTGTTATGCGCCAGCGGCGCTTTCCGCGAAAGGCCTGTGCCGAATTGGCGCGGCATTTGTGGCGGGAGGCTTGCAACATTGTGAACACGGAAACGGTGGGCAGACTTGCGTCAAGCAATTGACACAAGATACGTGCCAGTTCCGGACATTGGTGATATATTGTTAACCATACGTCAGGGGCGCAGACTGAGATGTCTGTGCGGTTGGCCGGAGAGTTGGCGTAACGTTCATGGAATTCAAGCGAACCCGTCTTGCAACACGCTTCCGGCGCTGGGCGCTCGGCTTCGATTCGTGGATCGATGCCGGCCTGCACGGCGCGATGCAGCGCGTCAGCGAGGCGCATGAGCGGCTGCGCAGTTTTGCCGACAGGTTTTCAGTCACCGGTGGCAAACGCCTGGCCGCCGAGTTTGCCAGCGAGGGGCTGAATGTCGGTATTGTCGGCGCGCTGGTCGTGCTTGCTCTGGCCATCCCCTCTTTCCGCGAGGGGCGCGAAGAAGCGCTGAAGCACCAGGTTCTCGCCGTCACCTTCCTTGATCGCTACGGCTCCGAGATCGGACGGCGCGGGGCGCGTCATGACGACTCGCTGCGGCTGGAAGATTTGCCGGACCATCTCATCAAGGCCGTGCTGGCGACCGAGGACCGTCGATTCTATGACCATTTCGGCATCGACATCATCGGCACTTTCCGCGCGCTGACCGTCAATGCGCGCGCCTCTGGCGTGGTGCAGGGCGGCTCATCGATCACGCAGCAGCTGGCGAAAAACCTGTTTCTTAACAACGAGCGCTCGCTGGATCGCAAGATCAAGGAGGCGTTCCTTGCGCTCTGGCTCGAGCAGCGGCTGACCAAGAACGAGATCCTCAAGCTCTATCTCGACCGCGCCTATATGGGCGGCGGCACCTTCGGCGTGGCTGCCGCATCGGACTATTATTTCGGCAAGTCCGCACGCGAGGTCACGGTGGCCGAGGCCGCGATGCTGGCCGGGCTGTTCAAGGCGCCGACGCGCTTTGCGCCCCATGTGAACCTGCCAGCGGCGCGCGGTCGCGCCAGCGATGTCCTGTCCAACATGGTCGAAGCCGGTTTCATGACAGCCGGGCAGATCGACTCCGCCCGCCGCAATCCGGCGACACCGATTGACCGGCGGCGGGATTCCAGCCCGGACTACTATCTCGACTGGGCCTTTGACGAGGTGCGCAAGCTGGCGACCGATGGTCGCCTTGGCCCAGAGCGTGTGCTGATTGTGAAGACACCGCATGATCCAGCGCTCCAGAAACAGGCTGACGCTGCAGTCGAGGCCATCCTGCGCCAGCACGGGCCGGACTATGGCGCGCGCCAGGCGGCGACCGTGGTAATGGAAACCGATGGTGCCGTGCGCGCCATCGTCGGCGGGCGCGACTATGGCGCGAGCCAGTTCAACCGCGCCACTGATGGCCAGCGCCAGCCGGGCTCGTCCTTCAAGCCCTTCGTTTACGCCGCCGCCATGTCAGCCGGTCTCTACAAGCCTTCGACGATTGTCACGGATCGCCCGATCTGCATCGGCAACTGGTGTCCCAACAACTATGGCCGCTCTTATGCAGGCTCGATGCCATTGACGACCGCGCTGGCCAAATCGATCAACACCATCCCGGTGCAGATGTCGGTCAATCTCGGCAAGGCCACGGGCGAGACACATGAAGGCCGCGCCGCCCGCATCGGCCGCATGAAGATCATCGAGACCAGCCGTGCCATGGGCCTGACCTCCGCACTGACTGACACGGTGTCGCTGCCGATCGGCGCGGCAGAAGTCACCGTCATGGACATGGCGGCCGGCTATGCCGTCTTCGCCAATGGCGGCAAGCGGGCGCAGCCCTATCCGGCCATCGAGGTGCGCAATTCCCATGGCGATGTGATCTACCGTCAGGACACGCATGCGCCGAAAGCGGCGCAGGTGCTCAGCACCGGCGTGGCACATGACATGAACCAGATGCTTTCGCGCGTGCCCATCGAGGGCACAGGACGAAGGGCTGCGTTGGAAGGCGTGCCCTCTGCCGGCAAGACCGGCACCACCAACGGCTACAAGGATGCCTGGTATGTCGGCTATACCGGCAATCTGGTGGCAGCGGTCTGGGTCGGCAATGACGATTCCTCGGAAACCAACAACATGACCGGTGGCTCGCTTCCGGCCATGACGTGGAAAGAGATCATGGGTTTTGCCCATCGCGATCTCGAGCTGAAGCCTCTGCCCGGCGTCACGCCCCTGCCCGGCGACCCCGTTGCCCCGACTGTCGCGCGTGGTTCCGGGCTCGCAACCATCGCCTCAACTTCTGGTGCTGTTTCGGCTGGCCACATGCCGCGCAAATCGTTCGAGGTGCTGACCTCGGTGGGTGACATGTTCAAGGTCATCGAGACCGGGCGCCCGGCGCGACCCTCGGCACAGGCCGGCAATCGCAACAGCATCGAGGGTTTCCGCCCTGTGCTGATGCGCTGACTCCGCCACATGCGCAGCCTGCAGATCCTCTACGTTCTGGCGCTGGCTGCCGTAACCGGGCTTGGCACGGCCTCGCACGCGCTGCGCGGCCAGCCGCCGCTGGGCCAGGTGCAGATCGGTGCCTGGACCGTCTGGCCGCGCATCGGCTCGCGCGACATTGACCCTTACGCACGTGCTGTTCTGGCACGCGGCGC
>JANMMX010000177.1:0-4212 GCA_031373605.1 Allobosea sp.
GAAATGGCCAATGGCCACGGCACTGGCAGCCAGGAAGCGATAAGTATCGAGCGCGCGATAGTTTTTCATCAGATGATTTTAGCATCGCGCCGGGCAGCGTGCCCGGAAACACAAAAATAACCCTAATACTGGCGGTCAAGATCCAGAACGGGCTCGCGATCCGTTTCCCGGAACAACAGAAAACGCCCGGCAGGTTTCCCTGCCGGACGTCTTTGTATCGTGTCCGCAAATGCGATCAGGTCACGATCAGAAAGTGATCTTGTCCTTGATGTCGGCCTCGACATTGGCCGGCAGAACGTTGCGCTGCACCAGATCGTCGAAATTCTTGAAGCGGGTCTTGGCGCGCTCCTCGATGATCTTCTTGGCGCGGGCCGGGCCGATGCCCTTCAGCGTGTCGAGCTGGTCAGCGGTTGCCGTGTTGATGTTGACGCGCGCGCCAACCGGAGCCGGACGCGTGGCCTGCGCCGGAGCAGCAGCCGGGGCCGTGACGGCGGGAGCCGCCGGACGGGCAGGAGCAGCGGGTGCTGCAGGGCCAGCCGGGCGGGCGGGCTGTGAAGGAGCAGGCTGGGTGGCCTGGGCCAGAACCGGGCCAGCCATCATGCCGAGAGCGGCAACAGAAACGAGAAAGCGCGAGAGTTTCATGAGTTGGTCCTCGATATCAGGCCGGAGAAAGATCAGAAGCAGAGGGAAACACCGGCCTGTTTCCCACACTCGCATGACAAGAGTTCTACCCTCGCCATGCCCCGCGAAGCAACATCGCCGTTTCAGGCGCAGTCCACTTCCGGTTCATTCCCGTTTTATTGCTGTGGAACTGAATGCTGGCTGAATGCACGGTTCAGTCAACGTGCAGACTGTGGCGCTGGCGTGCAGGACAATAGGATGCAGGACAACCGGATGCGGCCCAGTATGGCGCTAACGCACCGCCTGCTCGCCCAGCATGCCGCCGCCGTAAAGCAGGAGAAAACCCCAGGCGAAGGAGGCAACCCAGTTGGCGGCCTGGAACTGCAATGCCGGCATTTTCACAATGCCGGCCACCAGCGCGATGATGCCGCGCACGGGACCGAGAAAATGGCCCATGAAAATGCCTAACACGCCCCATTTCTCGAAGAATTCATGGCCCTTGGCCAGCATTTCGGGGCGCGACTTGAGCGGCCAGTAGTTGCCGACATTGGGCCCGATGACCAGGCCCACCCAGTAGGACATCCAGAATCCAAAGCCCGCACCCAGCGACGCTGCAATCGCGATCGGGAACATGTTCAACCCGGAAGCGCCCGCCATCGCGCCAAAGGCCGTGAAGAACAGCGTCGCCGGAACCAGCCAGGACAGAATCGCCGTGCACTCGCCAAACGCGACCAGGAACACAAAAACCGGCGCCCATTCCTGATGCGAGCGCAGAAATTCCGCCATGTCACGGGCATAAAGTTGAAGCTGCTGCACGAAATGTCCTGTCCTGAACGCATTGTCAGGTCGGTGTGATAGCCGAATGAGATTACAGTTTCTTCAACGCGAGGGCGTCTGTGAATCAAACAGCAAGATCAAGCGGCAGGTCCGAAATGTCCTTCAGGCGCCTGCCGTCGATCATGTCGCGAAGAATATTGGCGGCTTCGCTTTCTCCGGTTTCGGACACGGCGCGCTCAAGCTCGTAGAGCGCAAAATGGTAGACACAATCTATGTCGCCTGTGCCAAGTGCGAGCGAGGCAATCCGGCTGGGCAGCGGCTCGCCCACGACAACAGCAATATGAGGCGTGCGGCCCTTACGATTGCGAATAAGGTTCAAGGCCTCCGAGCGCGCATTCTGCGCCCTGTCAGATCGCATTGTCCATTTGCAGGAGATGCTGGCGTGCAGCAACGGCCTCTCTCCTCCAAGAAAACGGAGATCCGAGCGTGTGCCGGATGTGTCGTCAACGATACAGGCCCCGGAATTGATGGCCGCGTCAGGGCTGCGTTGACGGGACACCACGATGTCCGGGGCGATAGCGTAGCTGTTGCCAAGCAGGACCGCCAGCTCGGGGCGCTCGCGCGCGAGGTCGGCCAATGTGGTCAAGTGGGCGAACTGCTCAAAAGCAGCGATGGGGATGCCGTGCCGCCGGACAATATGACTTACGGCCCATTCACCGGGCCGAATGGCACCCAGCGCTCTGAAGACTGTGCCGATGAAACGGGACGTCACCGCCTCGAATTCATTGCCTGACGATTGCGCCTTGAGTTTTACCCCTTTGGAAACGCCCAACTGCTTGGCAATGGAGAGCGCTATCTGGCGGCTGATGTCGCTTTCATTGTCGGCATTCGATGCGGTTTCCAGTTCCTTGCCTTTGTCTTTGCCCTTCTTGGGAACAAAGGTCTCGATCGTCAGAAGTGTCTTGGCAAGCTCATGATGGTAAGCGCGCCGCGCCTCCGAGAGCAGCGATGGCATGGTCATTCAGCGGCAATCCTGTGAGGTTGACCGACGTTTCGTCGTCCAGAAATGGCTGACATGATCTGTCTTCCGACGGCTTCTGCAACAGGAGGCGGGAAGGCATTGCCGATTTGCCTGTAGGCAGCCGTCTTGCCGCCCCAGAAGCCCCAGCCATCGGGAAAACCCTGCACGCGGGCTGCCATTCGCAGTGTGAGTTTGGGGAGGCCTTCAAAATCAGGATCGGGCGCCTGATCCGCAATTGTCTTGCCGTTCACCCCCAGCGCTGCCCAGGCGTCGCGCGCGCGCGTGGGTCCAAGATCGGGGCCGCCGTGCTTTTTCGATCCGCCAACAAGCGTTGGTGCAACTGCGCGAGCACTGGCGCTCCACTCATGCGCTCCCCTCCAACCTCGCGCTGCCATGAGATCAAGCAAGGCGGGGCCGACATGCTGGCGCTGCCCATTGCTCTGGGGCCAGGCGAACCGGTCTGCAAACTTCGATTGAAGCGCAACAAGCACGACACGCGGACGCAACTGCGGAACGCCAAAATCGGCTGCTTGCAGCAACTTCCACTGCACGGTGTAGCCAAGCTTGTTGAGGAAGGCTTCAATGCGCAGGCGATAATCCATAAAGGCAGGGCCAAGCATACCTTTGACGTTCTCGAACATCACTGCTCGAGGGCGGACAACGTCAACAATCTGTATGCCAATTGAAAAAAGGTTGCGCTCATCGCGCTCGCCCAATTGCTTGCCCGCAATTGAAAAAGGCGGGCAGGGGAGGCCACCTGCCAACAGGTCAGTGCCTTTGAAGTGATCAAACGCGAAGGGCTGAAAGAGATCATGCTCATGAACCTGCCATTCTGGCCGGTTCAGCCGCAATGTATTGCAAGCCGCGCTGTCATTCTCGAACAATGCCGCATGGTCAAAACCGGCGCGCTCCAGGCCAACAGCCTGCCCGCCGCCGCCAGCGCAGAGTTCCAGAGAGGTAGGACGGTACACGTGGCGCTCCGTGGATTCGATGGCACAAAACTAGCACAAACTAACTGAAGAAAATAGAACAAATAAAGAACAAAATTTTCTGCCAACAGGAAACCTGATTTCAGAGCACTACAACGCATCCCATTATGCCTTTTCCACATCCGCACATGGCCTTTGCGCATCTCCGCGCATCGCACTTGCGCATCCACCGATATCCACTAGTCTCGCTGGCAATTAGGTCAGTCATGTTGACATGAAATGCACCGCAAGTGTGCATGCGTCGGCGGGGAAACGGCAGGAGAGGGCGATGGGTTCATCCAGCGCGGCAGGCATGGGCTTGCGCGAGGTCGGGGCCGCTTCCGTGCCAGCGGTCAGCCTGTCCGACATCGACATCACTTTCCACCTCAAGGGCGCGGGCAGCTATACGGCTGTAACCGGGATCAATCTTGATGTGGCGGCTGGCGAGTTCGTCTCGATTGTCGGCCCGACCGGTTGTGGAAAGTCGACCTTGCTCAATGCAGCGGCAGGCCTGCTCCAGCCTTCGGGTGGAAAGGTCGATGTTCTGGGCGCGCCGCTTGTGGGGCTGAACGGCCGCGCCGGCTATCTCTTCCAGCAAGATGCGTTGATGCCGTGGAAGACGGCACTGGACAATGTCGCGGTTGCGCTCGAGCCCATGAATGTGCCGCGCACCGAAGCGCTGGAGCGCGCCCGTGTCTGGCTGGCGCGCGTGGGCCTGCGTGCCTTTGTTGATCGCTATCCGCACATGCTCTCGGGCGGCCAGCGCAAGCGCGTGGCGCTGGCGCAGATGCTGATCCGTGATCCGGAAATCCTGCTGATGGACGA
>JANMMX010000202.1:0-20768 GCA_031373605.1 Allobosea sp.
GGCTGGCCGGGATCAGACGGTTTCCACAGCACGAAATCCATCGGGTCGCGCTTGTAGGGCGCCACATCCACACGCGCACCCGCCAGCATTTCGTCCAGCGAGCGGCGCGCCAGCGAGCCGTATTTCGGCAGTTTGCCGCTGTCTGAGGCCATGGCAGCGACTGAGAACAGCACGTGGTTTTCCGCCACATAAGCCGCGCCGCGCGCGACCAGCCGCTCGATCAGCGCGCGCATGCCGTCCAGATGCTGCGTGGCGCGCGGCTGCACAGTGGGATCAACGCAGCCGAGCGCACGCGCATCCGCCATGTATTTGTCTTCGACAGGCTTTGTCACCTTGGCAATTGCCGCGTTCAGCTCCTCGCCCGGATAGTCACGGGCCGCTCGCGCATTGATCTTGTCATCCACGTCGGTGATGTTGCGGGCATAGGTGACGTGGTTCTCGCCATAGACATGCCGCAGCAGCCGGTAGAGCACATCGAAGACGATGACCGGGCGCGCATTGCCGATATGGGCAAAGTCATAGACGGTGGGGCCGCAGACATACATGCGGACATTCTCGGGATCGAGAGGCTGGAACACCTCCTTCTTCCGGGTCAGCGTGTTGTAGAGCTTCAGTTCCGTCGTGATGACAGGTTCTTGTGCCATGGAAAGTCCTTCACGAGAGCGCACGGATCAGCGGGCCAGGCTGGCCGGAGCGCTTTGCGTGATCGTGAAAGGACGAAGACGTGAGCAGCCGGCCAGCGAAAGCTAGCGACAAATGCTGCAAATGGAGAAAATGCTCCGCGTCATGTGAAAAGCTTTGCCTTCTGTGGCGAACGGCGTCAAGAGGCACATTCTTCATGTTGCAGCGCAGCATAACACGTCAGATTTACCGAAAATTTACGAAACAGGCGGAAGGTCGGCTGACAGGCCGGATTAACGGTTTGTTATGGGGACGATCATGCGGCGCGCAATTGCCACGCTTGGATTGCTGATGGCCTTTGGTGCCGGCATCTCGCTGTCGGTGCTGCCGTCAAAAAGCGGCCCGGTCGTCACCAAGGGCGAGCAGACCTATCTGATCCCGCAAGGCGATGGTTATGGCGTGGCCGAATGCATCACCAGCGGCAAGGAATGCGGCAAGATCGTCGCCAATGCCTGGTGCGAATCCAAGGGCCATGAGCGTTCGCTGGCCTTCGGGCTGGCCGAGCGCGAGGATTTCACCGGCAATGTCGGCAACGCGTCAGGCACCATCAGCGATGAGCTGCCGCTCAAGATCACTTGCGGCGAGTAGAGCTGCAGCGAACAGAGCTGCTGCCCGCCATCACTTCACCCAGTCGGCACATCTTGGCGCATCGCCAGTCCCGCCCCATGGCATGAGCGGCACGGTCGAGGTCGAGTTCTTGGGCGAGCCTTCGATCAGCTTGTCGGAATAGACCAGATAGACCAGCACGTTGCGCTTCACGTCGCAGCCGCGCACGATCTGCATCTTTTTCCAGATCAGCGAGCGGCGGTCGCGGAACACCACATCGCCCTGCTCGAACTTCTCCTTGAAGCGCACCGGCCCCACCTGCCGGCAGGCGAGCGAAATGTCAGACACCTCTTCTGCCACGCCGAACATGCCTGCGACACCGCCGCGCTCGGGCGCCGTATAATGGCAGGCCACACCCTCGATGGCCGGATCGTCGATGCCATAGACCGCCAGCTTGTCATCCGGCGTCAGCATTTTCCACACGGTCGACTTGCTGAAGATGCGGTCAGGCCCGCCCTGCGCCAGCGCGGCAGAGCCAGCGACAAGCAGGGCAGAGGCGGCAAGTGCGACGGCGAGATGCTTGTTGGACATGGCGAGGCTCCGGGTTTCTTCGGCGACATATATTGGTGGGCACCCGCGATTGCGAGCCCATGCGGTTGGGCAAGAGGCGTGCAAATGTCAAAGCCTCACCCGTCATTGCGAGCGAAAGCGAAGCAATCCAGCTTGCTCCCATGGGTGTTCTGGATTTCTTCGCTTTCGCTCGCAATTTCGGCAAGACAAGCTTGAACGCTAACGAACATGGTTAAATTTACTTTATTCTCTTCTTAACCTTGTATTTACCGGCTGGAACCGGCTTCCTGCACCCAACAGCGGCAGTCCACGGCAATTGTCGTACAGGGAGTTTGGTACCATGGCGTCAAAAATCATCATCGGCTCGGCCCTCGCCGCCGCTCTTCTCATCGGCAATGCAGCCCAGGCCGGCGGTTGCTATGGTTCCAGCTGCTACAAGCTGGTGACCACGCCTGCCGAATACGGCACCGTTGCCGAGCATGTTCAGGTGCGCGCTGCCTCTTCAGTCGCCCGTCACATCCCGGCGGAATACGGCACCGCGACCGAAAATGTGCTGGTCCGTCCTGCCAGCAAGATCGCCCATCACACGCCTGCCACATACCGCACGGTGTCCGAGAGCTACATGATCTCGCCCGGTGGCAAGCACTGGCAGGTCAGCCGCGACGCGCATGGCAACGTCACGGGCTGCTGGGTCCACACACCTGCGCAATACGGCACGCGCCACCGCACCGTGATGGCGAGCCCTGCTTCCACCCATTACGAGGTTATCCCGGCTGTTTATGCGGAGCGTCACCGCAAGGTTGTCATCCGTGCCGCCTCGGTGGCGCATGAGACCATCCCGGCTGTCTATGAGACGCGCCACCGCCAGGTGCTGGTGCGCCATGGCAGCCAGAGCTGGGCGCCTTCGCGCTACTGAGATTTGCGCATTATCGAGATTTTCTGGAATTCGTAGACCCCATCACGAGAACACCACTTTGACCCCGGCGAAAGCCGGGGTTTTTTTGTCGGGCAAGCGCATGCAGGCCGTTCAGCCGATCTCGATGTCGAGGCCCAGATCAAGCACGGTCGCGGAATGGGTGAGTGCGCCAATCGAGATCATGTCGACGCCGGTTCTGGCGATGGCGGCCACCGTGTCGAGATTGACGCCGCCGGAAGCCTCCGTGCGCATGCGCCCGGCCACCATGGCCACGGCCTCGCTCAGCAGAGCAGGCGTCATGTTGTCGAGCAGCACGACATCGGCGCCCTCAGTCAGCACCTGTGCCAGTTGCTCCAGCCGGTCCACCTCGATCTCGATCTTTACCAGATGCCCTGCCATCGCCTTGGCGGCATCGAGCGCCGCCTTCACGCCGCCAGCGACTGCGATGTGGTTGTCCTTGATGAGGATCGCGTCATCCAGCCCGTAGCGGTGATTCATGCCGCCGCCGCAGCGCACGGCATATTTCTCGAAAGCGCGCCAGCCCGGCGTCGTCTTGCGCGTGTCAACGATGCGGGATTTCGTGCCCTCGACCCTGGTGACATAGGTCGCTGTCAGCGAGGCAATGCCGGAAAGGCGGCCCATGTAGTTCAGCGCCACGCGCTCTGCCGAAAGGATGGAACGGGCCTCACCCGAGATCCGTGCCACCACATCTCCCGGCTTCACCCGATCGCCATCATCCAGCAACGCCTCGAAACGCAATGACGCATCAATCTGGCGGAAGGCCTCGCGGGCGAAGGGCAGTCCCGCCACGATGCCGTCCTTGCGCGAGGCGATGACGGCACGCGCCTTCCGGCCAGCGGGAATGGTGGCCAGCGAGGTGATGTCCCCTGCCCGGCCCAGATCCTCGATCAGGGCAGCATGGACGGCGTCAGCAATCAGAAGCGGATTGAGGAAGGCGCTGGTCATATGCGTCGGACCTTCATGTGCGGGCTTTCTTTCTGGCGCTTTCGGGCGCCGCCAATGTCAGCCGCGTGCGATGCGCCAGTGCTGGCTTAGCCTCGGGGAAATCACTGCGCATATGCCCGCCACGGCTTTCGCGCCGGTTGACCGCGCTGGAGGCCACCACAAGTGCCGTGGTCGCCATGTTGGTCAGGATGGAGCTTTCCGCCTTCAGCCCGATGGTCTGCAAGACCTTCACGGCCTCCGTCAGCCCCTTGCCATCGCGCACCACGCCGACATTCAGCATCATGGTCTGGCGCAGGCGCACGATGGCCACACGGTCAGCCGCTGTTGGCAGGCAAGGGCCCTCGCCTTTCAGCTTGGCGGGCTCACCCCGGCGCAGCTTTGGAAGGGGCCCGGCCTTGATCGCCTCGGCGACGCGCGCACCATAGACCACAGCTTCCAGCAGCGAGTTGGAGGCCAGCCGGTTGGCGCCATGCAGGCCCGTGCAGGCCACCTCGCCTGCCGCATAAAGGCCGGGAAGGCTGGTGGCACCCTGCATGTCGGTCTCGACGCCGCCCATATGGTAGTGCTCGGCGGGTGCCACCGGGATGAGATCGGTCACCGGGTCGATGCCCGCCTTGCGGCAGGCGGCCGTCACCGTCGGGAACCGCTCGGGGAACTCCGCGCCAATGGCCTGACGTGCATCGAGAAAAGCGCCGCGCCCGGCCTTTATCTCGGCGAAGACGCCGCGCGCCACGACATCGCGCGGGGCAAGCTCTGCATCCTTGTGCAGCTTCAGCATGAAGCGCTCGCCCGCCTTGTTGACGAGGATCGCGCCATCGCCGCGCAAGGCTTCCGTGGCCAAGGGTGCCGGATCAAGCCCGACATCGAGCGCGGTGGGGTGGAACTGCACGAATTCGGCGTCTGCTATCGTCGCGCCGGCGCGCGCTGCCATGGCAAGGCCGATGCCCTGCGCCTCCAAAGGGTTGGTGGTGACGGCGTAGAGATTGCCGATGCCGCCAGTGGCCAGCACGGTGACAGACGCCTCGAAACGGGTTGCTTTGGCCGCCTTGCCATGCTCGCCGCGCGCAAGCACGCCGGTGCAATGGTCTTTGCCCGTCAACACGTCTTTGGCCATCAGCAAATCTTCGGCGATCCAGCCTTCCAGCACCTGGATGGAGGGTGTCTGGCGCACAGCCGTCACCAGCGCTTCCATGATCTTGGCACCGGCCATGTCGCCGCGCACGCGCACCACGCGATGAACCGAATGCGCCGCCTCACGCGACTGCACGAGCTTGCCTGCCAGATCGCGATCAAACGGCACGCCATAGCTCAGCAGGTCATGGACGCGGTCAGACGCTTCACGCGCCACCATCAGCGCGACGCTTTCATCAACAAGGCCCGCGCCTGCGACAAGCGTGTCAGCCGCGTGTTTCTCGGCGGTGTCGCCATCTGACATGGCGGCTGCAATGCCGCCCTGCGCCCAGGTTGAGGAAGCGCCCTCGCCCAAGGGCTTGGGAGACAGCACGGTGCAGGGCAAAGGCGCGAGCTTGAGGGCCGTGAACAGCCCGGCAAGCCCGCCGCCGATGATGAGGATGGGGTGGTTTTGCATCAGATGCCTGTCCGTTGTCGTTCAAGCAGCTGGCGGGACAGGTAAACCGGGCAGCACCCTGCCCGGCTGGCTCTGTTCCAAAAGCCTGCTCGCAAACTCTATGGTCAATTCTTCAGATTGACCATGCGCTCGACCGAGAGCCGCGCGCGGGCGGCCAACTCGGGCTCGATCACCACCTCGTGGCGCATGTAGACCAGCGCGTCGAGGATCTTGGGCAGCGTGATGCGCTTCATGTGCGGGCACAGGTTGCAGGGGCGCACGAACTCGACATCGCGCGTTTCCACCGCGACATTGTCGGCCATCGAGCATTCCGTCACCAGCAGCACGCGGGGCGGACGGTTGTCCTTCACCCAGTCGATCATGCCCTTGGTCGAGCCGGTGAAATCGGCTTCCAGCACGACATCGCGCGGGCATTCGGGATGGGCGATGATCTTCAGCGTCGGGTCGGCCTTGCGGTATTCGCGCAGCTCTTCCGCGGTGAAGCGCTGATGCACCTCGCAGGCGCCCTTGTAGGCGATGATGCGCACATTGGTCTGTGCGGCGACATTCTGGGCGAGATACTGATCGGGCACGAAGATGACTTCCGGCGCGTTCAGGCTTTCGACCACGCGGACCGCGTTGGACGAGGTGCAGCAGACATCGACCTCCGCCTTCACATCCGCCGAGGTGTTGACATAGGCCACTACGGGGCGGCCCGGAAAGGCGGCGCGCAGCGCGCGCACATCGGCACCCGTGATCGAGGCCGCCAGCGAGCAGCCAGCTTTCATGTCGGGAATCAGCACGATCTTTTCTGGGCACAGCAGCTTCGAGGTTTCGGCCATGAAATGCACGCCGCCCTGGATGATGACCTGCGCCTCCGTTTGGGCAGCCATGCGGGCAAGCTGCAGCGAATCGCCAACGATGTCGGCGACGCAGTGGAAAATCTCGGGCGTCATATAGTTGTGGCCGAGAATGGCCGCGTTGCGCACCTTCTTCAGCTCGTTGATGGCCAGCACATAGGGCGCAAAGAACGGCCATTCCACGGAAGGGATGACGTGTTTCACCTTCTCGTAGAAATGCGCTGTGGCGCGCTCGACCGCCGGGTTCCATTCCAGATTGGGCATGGGCAGGGCGTCAAAGCGCCGGTCACCGACTCGCGAAACCGTGTAGGGCGCAGGCATTGCCACGCCGGAAGCGCGGCCAAGGCCGGCCTCAATGGTCTGGATCACCTGTCCCATGACAAACTCCTGCGGCTGATGCAAAGCCAACTATGCTCAAATTGAGCAAAAGCATCATAGCATCGGTTTTGCAGTATCGCCAGAGGGATTCTCATGCGGAATGAAGGCAGCTGCCTGCAAGAAAAGCAGGGCAACTCAGATCAGAGCGCTGCCCAGAGCATCTTGCTCAGCAAATTGGACAGCGTGCCGGCAAACAGCGCTGCAATCCGGCCGGGCATGCTCACCAGCGTGATCGGGGATACGCCGCGTGAGACCGCCACCACGATCTCGACAGCGAAAAGCCCGAGCAGGACAACACCGAACGCAGGGATCGCCCCGTCAGGCCTGTGCCAGCCGTAGACGCCAGCCACCGTGGTCAGCACGCCTATCAGCGTGCCAATGGCGATGAAAACCAGGTCCGTGCGGGTAAAGGTTGGCATGTGTCCAGCCCGTTGCCTGACGGCTCAGCGCCGACGGAAGTTCGGGTTGCCGCGCGGTGCGCCAGACGGCACGGGGCCGGCTGTCTTCTGGCGGAAGTTGATGCGGCCACGGTCCAGATCGTAAGGCGACATCTCGACGACGACCCGGTCGCCCGCAATGGTGCGGATGCGGTTCTTCTTCATCTTCCCCGCCGCATAGGCGAGGATGATGTGGTCATTGTCGAGTTTCACCCGGTAATTACCGTCCGGGAGAACCTCGACTACCGTGCCGTCGAATTCGAGAAGTTCTTCTTTGGCCATGTCTTGTTCCTGTCCCGGCCTTCATTGCCGGTGGCGGGGCGGACCCCATCCGTGTTGCGTCTCTGTTCGGTTCTTTGAGCCAGGAAGCCGACATTGCCAAGCCCTGATGTGCCTGGAGCGGCTTCAGACCTTCCGCTTTGCACAGGCTGCGCGCGGCCATTGTCGCGCGGCTCATCGCGGCGCGGCTGCTGGGGACGGCCCTGCTGCGGACGGCCATTCTGTTGCGGACGGCCTTGCTGGCCACGGTTCTGGCCCTGGCGCTGCGGCGGCTTGGGGGCTGCCCTGCCATCCCAGCTTGGCACCGTGCCAAGCGGAGTCAGCTTGATGCGCGTCAGCTTTTCGATGGCAGCCAGATCAGACCGCTCTTCCGGCGTGCAGAAAGCGATCGCGAGGCCCGTGGCACCTGCGCGGGCGGTGCGGCCAATGCGGTGGACATAGGTCTCGGGAATGTTAGGCAGATCGTAATTCACGACATGGCTGACATTGTCGACATCGATGCCGCGGGCGGCAATGTCGGTAGCGACGAGGATGCGCAAGCCGCCATCGCGGAAGGCGCCGAGCGCACGTTCGCGCTGGTTCTGGCTCTTGTTGCCATGGATGGCAGCTGAATCCAGACCGGCCTTTTCCAGAAAGCGCACCACCTTGTCGGCACCATGCTTGGTGCGCGTGAAGACGATGGCGCGCTCCAGCTCCGGCACGTTCAAGGTGCGGGCCAGAAGGTCAGGCTTGTCGGCGCTGTTGACGAAGATGACGCTCTGCTCGACCTTTTCGGCGGTGGTGGCAACAGGTGTCACCGCCACTTCAGCCGGATTGGTAAGATAAGCGCTCGCGATCTCGCGGATCAGCTTCGGCATGGTGGCCGAGAAAAACAGCGTCTGCCGCTTTTGCGGCACCAGCTTGGCGATGCGGCGCAGCGCATGGATGAAGCCCAGATCAAGCATCTGGTCGGCCTCGTCCAGCACCAGAATCTCGACTTCGCCCAGCGAGATGATTCGCTGGTCAATGAGATCAAGCAGGCGACCGGGCGTGGCGACGAGAATGTCGACCGGCTGGCGCATGGCCTGAACCTGCTTGCCCTGCGAGACACCACCGAAAATCACGGTGGAGCGCACACGGGTGAAGCGGGCATAGGCCTGAATGTTGGCTTCGATCTGCGAGGCCAACTCGCGGGTCGGGCTCAGGATCAGCGACCGCACCGCGCCAGGACGGGCCTGCTTCGGATTCGAGATCAAGTGGCTGAGAAGGGGCAGCGCGAAGGCTGCGGTCTTGCCAGTTCCCGTCTGGGCTGCGCCCATAACGTCACGACCGGAAAGGATGAGGGGTATGGCCTGCGCCTGGATCGGCGTCGGGCAAATATAACCTTCGGCGGCGAGGGCCTTCAAAAGAGGCTCGCCCAGGCCGAGGCCGGAAAAATTGGTCAAAATTGAACTTTCAGAGTTGAGAGGAACCGGACGGGCGCTGTGCACCCGTCCGGAAGAGACTGTTGTCTCAGGCAACCTGCAGGTTGCCGGCCGAGGACTTGCCGGTCTTGCGATCAGCAACGAGCTCGAACATCACAACCTGGCCTTCGCGCAGATCGCGCAGGCCGGCGCGCTCGACAGCGCTGATATGGACGAAAACGTCTTTGCCGCCGTCATCAGGGGTGATGAAGCCATAGCCCTTGGTGGTGTTGAACCACTTGACGATGCCCTTGGTCATATAACGATATCCTTACGTTCAGATCCGCGGTGAAAATGGAACATGCAAGGCGCGCGGAACGCCCCGTCATGATCTTGATAACGATGTGAGGAGGATCTGAATCGTCGCCGCCAATAGGGTCGCCCCGCCGTGGTGGATTGGCCAGAACCGGGCCGCATCTCGTCTTGCGATTAAGCGATTAGCATAAAATACACGAGTGGTCCAGCAGCTGGAACGCTGCTGGACCAAGATTGATTCCAGAAAACGCGAATCAGTCAGGACTGGCCGAAGCTCGACTTGCGCGGCAGGGCCAGCGCGACCTCAGGGACAGGAGCGCTCGATACCATCAAAGCCGACATAGGTGCCGGTTGACGGGTTGTAGGAACGGTAACGCTGTGCACACTCATAAGAACCACGACCGCCGTAGGCCCGCCGCTGCTCGACATAGACAGGGCGGCGCTCGACGTATTCCGGCTCATCATTGTAGAAGCGCCTTGGCTCTCCATAGTAGCGACGCGGCTCGACGTAGACAGGCTCAGGCTGGTAGGCCGGGCGCTGCTGCGAGGCGATGATGCCGCCGACAATGGCGGCTGCCGCACCGACACCAATGGCAGTGGCCACGCCGCGTCGAACATTTCGATTGTCACGACGCTGGACCACACGCGGCGGGCGACCGGGGCCTGCAAACTGGACTTGGTCAACAAGCGCAGAGATGTTGCCGCGCTCGGCAAGCGCGGGCGCGGCGAGATTGAACGGCGCAGCACTGGCTGCGCCCGTCAGGGCCAGCGTGGAAAACCCGAGGGTAGCAGCGGTCAGCAGGCCAGTCAGAACGTGACGCATGGTTTCCTCCCAGACGGTAACGCGGTGTCCGCATGAATGCAGTTGATCCTGATCCTACACAGATTTCAAGGCCTTCCGCAAACAAAACGACGCTAGGTCAAGCGCCTCATGCCGCCACGCGATAGCGCGACAGCAGCCTGAGGCCGATCACGGCAACCAGCATGGCAAACCAGACAGGGTCAGCCCGGCGGAAGAAGAAGCTTTCAAGGCAGGCCGAGTAGATCGTGAACAGCCAGATGCGCAGGAAAAGCTCGGCCATCGCCTCGTTCGTGCTGAAGCGCTGCACATTGAAGTGATCGCGCAGCGGCAGGACCACCAGGGCCAGCATGACCAGCACAAGACCGGGAATGCCGAGGCCGATGACGGCATCGACATAGCTGTTATGGCCATGGACCATGCCCTGCGCGATGCCGGCCTCGAACTCGCCAATCTCGGCAAAGCGCACCTGATCGCTGCCCCAGAACCCTTCGAAGCCGAAGCCGATGATGGGCCGCTGTGCGAGGCGGTCAAAGGCAAATCCCCAAAGTTCGGTTCGCCCGGTAAAGGTCTGCCCAGGGCTGATGGCCTGCAGCAGATCATTGACGGGTGCCAGAAGAACAGAGCCGACGGTGAATGTGAGCAAAAGCGCCAGAGGCCCAAGCGCAACCACGCAGCGCATCCAGAATGCGGGCGCGCGCGTGCAGAACCAGCTGATCGCCAGCACGAGCGGTGCGAGCGCCATCGACGTCTTGGACAGGCTGAACAGCAGGAACGTGGCGGACAGCCCGATGATCAGCATGCCGGGCAATCGCCCCCAGGCCTTGAGCGCATAAAAGCCAATCATCAGGAAGATGACCATCATGCCGCCAGCGATGTTCTTGTGATCGAACAGGCCACGCCAGGCGCCGGCATGTTCGGGCTCGAACATGTCGCCGCTGGAGTGAATGGCGGCATCGGAGAAAATGACCAGACCCGCATAGTTGAGGCCCAGCATCACCAGCGCCACGGTTCCGATCAACCGGGCAAAATGCCCGGCACCCGTGGGCATCAGCATGGCCACTGCCGCGATCAGAATGACCACGGCAGAGAACTGCGTGGCGCGAAACGAGACCTCGAAATTGTTGGAGAGGATGACGCTCAGCACCATCCAGCAGAGCAGGGCAATCCAGATCGGCCGCGCATAGGCGCGCAAGGCACGGCGATCAACCAGCAGCAAGCCAACCAGCGAAAGCAGCGCCATCAGCGAAAAAGCGATCTGGTTGACGAGATTCGATGCCGTTTCCTCGGATTGATTCATGCCCTTGAAAGGTGCGGTCGAAATCCAGACCAGCAGGAAGGCCGCCACGAACAGCAGGCCGCGCAGCATCTGCTGCTTGCCCGCATCCGACGTGACGGTGGGGGCCGCTGGCCGGTCATTCTGCGCAAGGTGATCCTGCAAGGCCAATGCTCAGCCCTCGTTCAGCACGAAACCACGGATCTTCGCCGCATGGACACCCAGAATCGCGGAAGCCTGCGCGAGATCGGCGCGGCCGGCCGCACCCTTGCGCACGACGAGCACGATGTCATCCACGCTGGCGGCGAAAGCCTGCGTCACATCATCGGTGCCAATGGCCGAACCATCGACAATCATCGGGTCAAAGCGGCGCGCGGCAGGGAAGAATTCGCTGGCGATCTTCTCGGCTGTCACTGCTGGCGCAGCCGTGGCCGATGCGCGCGGCAGGAAAAACACGCCTGTTGCCTCGTCCTGAAGGGCGGCGCGCACGAGACCTGTCGCGCCAGACACAACATCGGCAAGGCCGAGTTCGGCATCGGCAGCCAGCAGCTGCGTCAGGCTCTTCTCGCCACGGCCAGCATCGACCAGGAGCGGCGTGCGGGAATCCTGCGCTGCCGCCAGCGCCAGGTTGAGCGCGACCACGGAGGTGCCGGCACCGGGACGCAGCGCCGTCACCAGAATGCGGCGGCTGACACCCTTGGTCGCCAGACCCTGCAACTCGCAGCGCACCTGCCGGATGGCCTTGGAGAAGGCTGAGCCCGGATTGTCGATGATCTCGGCCGCAAGCCCCTTGCCCTGAAAGACGGAGGTTTCAGGCACAGAGGCCTTCAGCCAGCGCCGCGACGAGACGGCAGGCAAGGTCGCCAGCAGCGGCGCCCCTGCCGCTTCCGTTGGCTCAGCCGTCGGGATGGGCTCGCCCGAAGCGCCGAACCGACGCCACATCGGGCGGGCAGGTGTCGGTGCGGGGGATTGCGCAGCGGTGCTCGCCTGAGGCGCAGACCCACTCTCTACGGCACGCGCCTCGGCTGCGGCAGCGGCAGCGGCTCCTGCCGCTGTCATGCTGCGGAAAGATTTGGCGGCTGGCTGCGAGGTTGGCTTTGTCTGGCCGGATGTTGCGGCCACGGGTGCGCGCATGGCAGCGCCCGTCCCGGCCAGCAGCTCTGCGCCCGGCCCCTTGCTCCAGGCACGACCCAGGACGAGCAGCACACCAAGGCCGAGCCCGGCCAAGCCACCCAGAATGGCCAGCACGCGGCGCGAAATGCCTGTGCGGGCCTGCGGCGGCACGGCAAAACTGATGATGCGGGCATTGGTGGTGTCGATGCCGACAAGCTCACCGGTTTCACGGGCGCGGCGCAGGAAGGCGTCGTAAATGGTGCGCGAGGATTCAATCTCGCGCTCGATCTCGCGCAACTGCACGAACGAGCGGCTGGCTGTGACCTGGCCGCGCTTGAGCTCCTCGATGCGATCCATCAACTGCTTTTCGGCGGCGCGAACGCGGTCATACTCGGCCTTGGCGGCCTGCGAAATCCGGGTCAACTCATCGCTGATCTGGCGGCGCGCATCACGCACCTGCTGCTGGGCTGCGAAAAGCAATGGGTGGCGCGCGCCAAGGCTCGCAAGCAGGTCGGCTTCCTTGTTCAGCGCGGCACCGAGCTGGGCGCGCAGGGCTGTCATCGTGTTGGAGGCGACGGCCTCGGGCACCGAACCCGCTTCGACGCTCGACGCACGGGTCAGCAGGGTCTGGTCATATTTCGCCTTGGTTTCGGCGACCTTGGTGCGCAGCTTGGCGAGCTCGGTGTTGACCTGGATCAGCTGGTCCTCGTTGATGAGCTTGCCGCCCGCGCCGATGATGTTGTTGGCTTCCTTGTAGCGCTCGGACTTTTCCTCGGCCAGGCGCAGACGGTTGCGCAGCTCTTCGAGGCGGGCATTCAGCGTGGTGCTGGCCCGAAGCGCGACATCGGAGCGGACTTCGTTCTGGTCATCAAGATAGGCGTTGGCCAGTGCATTGGCGATGCGGGCCGATTTGGCCGGGTCCTGCGTAGTGGCGGTGATGTCGATGACAAAGGTGCGCTCGCCGCGGCGAACGCTGACATTGCGGTCCAGCACATAGAGCGCAGCCAGCTTGGAATCGACACGCCCTGTGTCGGGGCTGGCGAGGCCAAAGCCTTCAAGTGCCTTGCGGATGGCGCCGCCAGAGGTTGCTGCGCCAAACTCGGGGTCCAGAACCAGCTTCTCGCGGTCGATGACGCGGTTCTTCACCGTGTCCGAGGCGATGATGCGCGCCTGACTCTCCAGATAGGCTGTCGTGCTGTCATTGTTGATCGCGTTGGGCGAGACTTCGTTCTGCAGCACACGCAGGTCGCGCGGATCGATGATGAGCTGCGCGGTTGACTGGTAGCGCGGCGTCAGCAGACCACCCAGCAGCGCGCCGATGACCGCGCCGACAAGGCCCAGAAGCAGGATCCAGAGCTTGCCGCGCCACAAGACTCCGAGCAGCCAGCCAAAGCTCATGCCGCCATTCTGGCGAGGTGCCGGTGTGGCACCGGCGGAAGCAAGGGTTGGATCGTTCTGGGCTTGGTTGATCGTGAACATCTGCGCGGCCGTACCATTCTGGGACAGAAACCTTGCCGGATGGCACATGTGCCACCGAGCAGGTCTCACTTGCAGACGAGGTTGCAGCTTTGGTGCCAGAGGCCTGCCCGACAGGCAGAGCTATCGAACCGTCCGTCGGCCTCAGACTCTTGCGCGGGTGAACTGCTCGATCACCTTCATCATCGGCTTGGGCTTGTAGTTCACATCCAGAGGCAATGGCCTGCTGGGTCGCCTGTCATCGCGCTTGAATGTGGTGGAAATCCAGCTGTTCGCATCACTCATGCCCCAGGTGATGATCGCTTCGGGTCGGTTGATGAGCGACATGGCCGAGAGAAAACTCTGGACGAGATTCGCCGCTGCCTGATCGCGCGCGGCCGGTTCTGGCGGAAAGCGCCAATCAATGACATCCAGCTCGGTCACAACTGTCCCGACATCGAGTTTGGACAGGTCCAGGCAGAACTTCTGCAGGCCAGGACCATCCATGTCGCGCTCGCCATAGAGATGCGCCTGGAAGCCGACCGTGTGGATGGGGATGCCCTTGTCTTTCAGGCGGCGGATGATCCTGATCGCCTCTTCGCGCCGCGCACGGGTGCGCGGGTCCGGGTTCTCGAAATCATAGTCGTTCAGGACCAGCCTCGCCGATGGATCGACGCGGGCGGCTGTCCTGAACGCGGTCTCGATATAGCCGGGGCCCAGCAGGCGCAGCCAGATGGTGTCGCGCAGCGCGCCGGCACCTGCCAGCGGGTCATGGGCAATGACCTCATTGACCACATCCCACGAGGCGATCACGCCCTTGTAGCGATCAACCACTGTCTCGATGTGGCGGATCAGTTCGCGCTCGGCCTCGGCAGCGGTCTTCATCTCCTTCGCCCAGGGCGGCAGAGCGTCTCCCCAGACAAGCGTATGGCCACGCAGGGTCTTGCCGGCATTCCGGGCAAAACCGATCAGCTCATCTGCGCCCGAAAAATCGAAGCCGTCGCGCGTGTGGCGCAAGGCCTCCCATTTCAGATCATTCATCGGCACGATGACATCGCAATAACGCAGCAACGCCTCGCGGTAGCGCGGATCGGTGCGAAAAAATTCGATCTGGGCCGCCGAACCGAAGGCAGAAGTCGCGCGCTGCGCCAGTGCCGCGGTCGGAACCGAAAGCGAGGCCGCGGCTGCTGCCTGCAGGAAATGACGTCGGGTGATCTGTGTCATGACGATCCAGTTCAGGCTCGCAGCGGCACGAATGCCGACACAGCTCTGTTCCATTCAGGTTCGATCAAGCCTTTTGGGGCTATACATCGAGAGAGACAGTCCTGTCTTCTGCACATTCTGGGCCCAAGCGGCCAAAAGGCGCGAAAAATCAGATGGTGCCGGACCGCAGCATGATGGTGGACTACCTGCGCATCCTGGGCGGCTCGGCCGGGCGGCTCGTGGTGTCACTTGTCTACTTCCTGATCGTTGCGAACACACTCAGTCTGGCTGATTTCGGCCTGTTCGCCACAGCCTCGGCCACAGGCCTTATCCTGTCACGCCTGCTTGCCTTTGGCTTTGTCTCGCCTGTGTACCGGACGGCGACTGTGCGCCCGCGCCTCTTGGGCGCCTATATGGGCGGCTTCTGGGCGCTCATGCTGGCCTCGCTGCCGGTGATCGCGCTGCTGGGCTGGCTGATCTTCCAGCTGCTGTTTAAAGGGCGCATGTCAGCGCTGGCCTTCACCTGCATCCTGCTGGCGGAGATTGTCGGCTGGCGGCTGGTCGAACTGGTTTCCATCATCTGCAATGGACTGAGGCGGTTTGGCCGGGCTGCATTGCTGGTGGTCATCGGCTCGAGCCTGCGCACGCTGGCGGCCATCGCCTTCTGGTTTTCTGGCTTCGCGACACTGGAAGCCTGGGCCTTCGCCTATCTGGTGGCCACGGTCTCCGCTGCCATCGTGGCCTTTGCCGCATTCATGCCCCGCGTGCGGCTGCGTTTCGTCGCGAAGCTCTATGGGCGGCGCATGTCGGATGCGCTGGGCGCGGCAGCAGCCGAGATCGGTTTCTACGCGCAATCAGAGCTCGACAAGCTGCTGGTGCTGGCTATCGCCAGCCCGCGCGTCGCCGGCCTCTATGCCATTGCGATGCGCGTTGTCGATCTCACAGCCATGCCGGTGCGCAGCTTCAACCAGATGGCCGTCCAGGCCCTGATGAAGGATGGCGGAGCGCTCTCGGGCCGGAAGAAACGGGCGCTCACCGAGCTTGGCATTGCGCTGGTTTCGGTTGGTGGACTGGTGGCGATTGTCGTGCTGCTCTGGCTGTTTCCCAATGCGCTGGGCCGAAACATTGGCCAGGCCGGGCCGCTGCTGGCGCTGATGCTGGCTGTTCCGGCCTTCCGCAATCTGATCGAGTATCACGCCGAGCTGCTCTATGCGCATGAGCGGATCGCAGCGCGAATCGCGTTGCTGGCCGGGCTCGCATGCTTGAAGGCCGGCCTGCTCTGGTGGCTGCTCGGGGCCTTGCCGGAGCCGGAAAGCTGGAGCCTGTGGCTCAACGGCGTCTTTGCCCTGCTCTATCTTGTCTCGGCTGCCACCGCCTATCGGGTGCTTGGCACCCGCAGGCTGGCTCAGACCTGATCGAGATAGGCGCGCAAGGTCTTGACCTCTGCGCCGATGAAGGATTGCACGCCGATCGCGACCTGGCCCTCTTGAAGCCCGGCTGCGGCCGCTGCGATGCCGCCCGCCGGCCAGTCTTCGGGCCCCCAGATCGTTCTGGCCAGCGGCAAGGCTGCTGGCCAATGCGCGGCTTTTGCGCCAAGAACCCGGTCGACAAAATAGCCATAGATCATGCATTCCGAGAAATTGCGGCTGGCCGCCACCTCTGCCATCCAGTGGCGCCCGCGCCGGTGCTCCAGATGTATATGCAGCGCCTGAATGTTGGCCTTCGTCCAGGTCACCAGATTGTTGATGTAATCGTCGGACGGGATTGCTGGCGCTGGCAGGCCGAGCGCACGGCTGGCGGACCGGCACCAGCTGACATGCTCCGGCATGTCAGCTGTCAGCCCGGCTGGCTTGCGATAGAGCCTCGTGCCGCGCTCATCCGACAGGGCCGCGAGATCGAAGGGCCGCAGGAACATGAGATCGGAGTCGGTATAAAGAAAGACATCGTCTGCCATCAGCGCTGGCAGCGCCAGCTTGCGCAGTTGCTGCGCGTGCCAGCCGCGCAAAGGCGGGATGCCGCGCATCAGGGCGCCCTGCCCTGTCCATATCCGGCGACGGCCAAGACTGAGCAGATCCGGCCAGGATCGCAGCCAGTCGGGAAACAGTGCTGACTCTGGCACGATGATGCGGGTTGCGGTTTCGAGCGAGCGGAACGCGGCCACATCGCGATCCTCGACCAGCAGGTAATGCTTGTTCCAGCCCGTGACGAAGCGATCCATGCTGGCGCAAAGCAGACGGCAGCGCTCGAGATCGCCTGCATAGCTGGCCGTGACAATGGCAGCGCTTGGCAAAACCGGCATCATGACCGCCCACCAAGACGCAGCTTCAGCATGCGCAGCAGGAAAAGCGGATTGCCCAGCACGTAGCGCCGCCACAGGCGCGAAGGCTCGAGCGCCAGGCGATAGACCCATTCCAGCCGCAGCTTCCGCACCAGCTCCGGGGCACGGCTGACCTCGCCCGCGCTGAAATCGATGAAAGCACCGATCGCGGCCGCCACACCGCAATGCGCTGCCGTGAGATGAGCCGCGATCCACTGTTCCTGCCGCGGATTGCCGAACCCGACGAGAAGGAGATCGGGCCGCTCTTGCGCAAGCCGCGACAGCAACTCCGGCTCTTCGGCAGCCGTGGAATAGCCGTGATGCAGCAGCTGGATGCGATGGCGCGGAAAGCGGACCGAAAGCCGTTGGACAGCAACATCACCCACACCGGGACGCGCGCCGAGCAGCATGACGGACAGCGGTCGATCCGATGTCTCGAGCAGATCGGGAACGAAGTCGGTGCCGTTCAGGTTGGCCGGAAACGGCTGCCCGTGCAGCAGGCGCGCACCGATGTCGACGCCGATGCCATCCGGCAGAACAAGGAACTGATCGAGGCAGTCGCGAAAGGCTGCGTTCGTCCAGCCCAGATTGACGACATGGGCATTGCAAAAGGCGAGCTTCAGGTGATGCCCGGGCGCCATCTGGCCGAAGACCAGCGCCTGCGCTTCTCGTGCCGTCAATGCAGCAATCTGGATCCCGGCAAGATCGCGGCTGGGCACTTTGGCTTCAGGCATGGCGCTTCTCTGACGACCCGGCGTTCACATCGCAACGTCTGATGAGCGCACCGCCCGCAAAGAAAACATGCAGGCGGCAAGGTCAAGCATTCTCGACCGGCAGGGTGAATGCAGCTCACCTACCGAGCCTTGGACCAGTGTTACGAATGGTCACTGTTGTTGCGCTGCAACATGGCTCGAAATGACACAGCCATTGCGCCGCATTCGTCCGTTCCGACTTGAACATGAAACGGTCCAGGCGCAGAGGAAAGCACCCAGAAAGTTCTGATGGCCGCTCCAGGCGGAGCGCTGCGGATGCGGCCAGCCTGCGAGGTCAGCACCTGCGGCATGGCATTTGCTCGGCAAGGGCAGATCGCGCCTCGGTGGCTCTGCTTATGTGCCGAATTGAACCGTTGCACGATTCCGATGGATCGACTGGGCTGACAGGAACTTCGCGCCATGATGAGCGTCAATGATATTCGCTATGACACAGCAGCGTCATCAGAGGCGCGTGCCAACCGGCTGCGACACTGGATTGGCGCGCTCATGGCGTTGGTCGACGGGTTTGCCGTGCTGGCCATCGTCGGCATATCGTCGCTGCTGTACCATGTGGTTGTTTACAATCACTTCGGCAGCAATGACGTCACCGCTGAACTGGCAGTGCTGATCGCCGGGCTGTTCGTTTTTACCAACCTCATGCAGGGCCGATACCGGCTGACCAACTATCTCTCGACGCGCGGACAGATCGCCAAGGCCTTCACGGTCTGGAACATCACCATGGTGGCCTTCATCGCCATCGCCTTCATGGCCAAGGTGATCGACAACTATTCCCGTGCGGTGGTGCTCGTGACTTACCTGGCGGGTATCCCGCTGATCGCGCTGGCGCGCAGTGCCATTGTTCGCGTGGTTTCGGTGGCCAGCAAGACCGGCCGGATCACATCCGAGCGTGTCTTCCTGATCGGGCGAGAGAATGACGTGATGTCCTTTGTCTCGCGCCATCAGCCCTGGAACATCGGCTTCGTCATTTCTGATGTCGCCTTCCTGCGCAGCGGCAACATTGGCTCTCCGGCCAATGCCCTGACGGCCGATCTGGCCACCGCTGTCTCACGCGTGCGCACATTGAAGCCGGATGCGGTCTTCATCGCCATGCCGTGGTCGGACCGCGAGACGATCGAGCGCGTGGTCGACGCCTTCATGAATGTTCCCGTCGCCATCCACTTGGCTCCCGAGCAGATCATGGACCGGTTTGAAAATCCGCGCATTGCCAAAATTGGCCCCCTGACAAGCCTCCAACTGACGAGGCCTGCACTGAACTTTGCTGAAGTGCTTCTGAAGCGTGTCTTTGATGTGGTTGTGGCTTCACTGATGCTGCTTGCCAGCCTGCCAGCCTTCGCGGTCATCGCAGCGCTTATCAAGATTGAGACGGGCGGTCCGGTCTTCTTCATGCAGCGTCGTTTTGGCTTCAATCAGGAGCCCTTCCGCATCTACAAGTTCCGCTCCATGACCACGGCAGACGATGGTGATGTCGTGGTGCAGGCCAGTGCGGGCGATGCGCGGATCACGCGCATCGGCGCCTTCCTGCGTCGCTACAATCTTGATGAGCTGCCACAGCTTCTCAATGTCATCTCCGGCCGGATGTCGCTGGTGGGCCCACGCCCGCACGCTCTGGCGCATGACCACGAGTATGAGCAGAAAATTGCGCTTTACGCCCGTCGCCACAATGTGAAGCCGGGCATTACAGGCTGGGCGCAGGTGCATGGCCTGCGCGGTGCCACCGACACCGATGACAAGATGGCCAAGCGCGTGGCTTTCGACCACTGGTACATCGACAACTGGTCGTTCTGGCTGGATGTGGTGATCCTGCTGCGCACGCTGTTCAGCGCCAAGGCCTTTCGCAACGCGCTCTGAGCCTTTGCTCTGCCTTTCCTGCGGAGCACTCATCCTCTGGCGCACTATCGGCGCTGGCGGATGAGCGATAGCTTCCCACCAAAGGGGAGCCAGCACATGAACCAGATCGATCTGAAGAACCGCGTCGCCGTTGTCACAGGTGGCGCCCAGGGCATCGGGCTTGCCGTCAGCCAGCGCTTTGCCGCCAGCGGCGCCAAGGTGGAAATCTGGGACCTCGATCCCAGCCTGGCCGAAGCCGCAGCCAAAGAGATTGGCGGCGACACCCATGGCATTGGCCTTGATGTGACTGACCCCGAGGCGGTGGACCGTGCCGCCAAGGCGCTCGAAAAGCGCCTTGGGCGCATCGATATCCTGGTGACGAGCGCCGGCATTGCCGGTCCGAACATGAAGACCTGGGAATACCCGCTGGAGGAATGGTCCAGGATCATGCGCATCAATCTCGATGGCACGATGCATAGCTGCCGGTCCGTGATCCCCGGCATGCTGGAACGCAACTATGGGCGGCTTGTGCTGATTGCCTCGGTGGCCGGCAAGGAAGGCAATCCGAATGCCTCGGCCTATTCCGCCTCGAAAGCTGCCGTGATTGCACTGACCAAGTCGCTCGGCAAGGAGCTCGCCGGGCAGGACATCGCCGTGAACTGCGTCACGCCAGCTGCCGCCCGCACGCGCATCTTCGACCAGATGAAGCCGGAATTCGTCGAGTTCATGCTGTCCAAGATCCCGCGCGGGCGCTTCGTCGAGACAGAGGAAATCGCTGCCATGATCGCTTTCCTGGCATCCAAGGAAAACAGCTTCACCACTGCCGGGGTGTTCGACCTCTCGGGCGGCCGGGCGACATATTGAGGGTTAGCTGATTGGGGCTCGGCTGGCGCTTGCCAGCCGAGGCTCACATCCGGCCCAGCCGCTCGCCGCTTGTCGGATCGAACAGGTGGAGGCGCTCGGGCGCAACCGTGATCCAGAGCTTGCGGGTCTCGGTCGAGATGTCGCCGGTTGCCGCCTGCATCACGAAGGCATGGCCCGCGACCTCGCCGTGGAACAGCTGGGTTGCGCCCAGCTCCTCGATGAAATCGATGCGGAAGGCAATGGA
>JANMMX010000247.1:0-2096 GCA_031373605.1 Allobosea sp.
CGGACGCGGTCGGGATCGGCGGCGGGCAGGTCGATCTTGTTGAGGACGGGTACGACCTCGTGGCCGGCGTCCAGCGCCGCATAGACGTTGGCGAGGGTCTGCGCCTCGACGCCCTGGCTGGCGTCGACGATCAGAAGGGAGCCTTCGCAGGCCGCCAGCGAACGCGAGACCTCGTAGGCGAAATCGACGTGGCCGGGCGTGTCCATCAGGTTGAACTGATAGGTCAGGCCGTTCTTGGCGGTGTAGTCGAGCCGGACGGTCTGCGCCTTGATGGTGATGCCGCGCTCGCGCTCGATGTCCATGCTGTCGAGCATCTGCTCTTTCATGTCGCGATCGGCCACAGCGCCGCAGCGCTGGATCAGCCGGTCGGCGAGCGTGGATTTGCCATGATCGATATGGGCCACAATCGAGAAATTGCGGATGTTGTCGAAGCTTTGTGTCGTCATCCGTGGGGGATAGCAGCAGATGAGGTTTACGCCAAGGGCATGGATCGGCGACGAAAGGGCGCGTCACCAGGCAGCGGTTCAGTTCGGGCGGAGCGGCTCGGCGCTTTCGCCTTCCACATGCCATCGAAAAGCCTTGTAGTCGAAGCCCCGTGCCACTGTCGGTTTCACGACCTCGAAAAATGGCGATGTATCGAAATCGCGTGGCGTGAACAATGAGTGATGCCGGATGTGGAGCAACTCATCCACCATCCACCCGCTGGCATGCCTGATGACGCGGCCATGCTCATCCTTGACAACCGGCAAGATCGGATAGCGTACCGATTCAAAGGCTTGCGCCAGAAGAGTTGAGCAGATCGCGCGTGTCGGATCGCCAGAACCCAGCGCTATCATGCGTCGGCGCGCCTGGGTCGGAACCGGTGGATTGGGCAACAGATAGCGCATCAGGTCGAGCACATTGCGCAGATCGTATTTCTCGCCAATCCGCCCGACGACGAATGCCACGAGTTTGACCCTGTCCTCATCATTGAGGCCAACGGGTCGGCAGATGCGCGTGTTGTAGGTTCGATATTTCTTGAGCCGGGCCGTGACAACGCCCTCGCCCACATTGGCTTCAGCGAGCTCGTGCTCAGGATGGCGGCCGAGTGGCCGCAGAACATCCTTTCCGACGAACATTGCCGCATGCGACCAGGTGGAATTGGTCAGATACTTGATCGCCGACGAAACGCGCGAATTCCCTTCAACCAGCAACACATCGCCTGGTTGCAGCAACGCGCGCAGCGCCTCAGGATCACTGACGGTGAAGGGTTCGTAACCGGACAAGGGCTCGGTAATATGACCCGCGATCCGGTGCCCCAGCCAATCGAGAAAGCGGTCAAACAGGCCCATGTCCGGAAACATAATCAAAACCATCGCCCGGGCAGAATGACGTTGCCGTGAACCTTCCGCAGGGATGGTGCCGAGCGCATGAGCGGGAACACAAGAAAAAGGTCATGAGCTTCCTCATGAAATCCTTTTCGCTCCAAAAATGGCCATTTCACTGGCTTCCGCGCGTCCCATCAAGCAGCCGCCCGACCACCTTGGCCGTGTAGTCCACCATTGGCACGATGCGGCCATAGTTCAGCCGGGTTGGACCGATGATGCCGACCACGCCGATGATGTTCTGTTCGGCATCGCGGAAGGGCGCCGCCACCATTGACGAGCCGGACATCGAGAACAGCTTGTTCTCCGAGCCGATGAAGATGCGCACGCCATCGCCATCCTCGGCGCGGGTCAAGAGATCGATCATGTCAGTCTGCGTTTCAAGATCGCTGAAGAGCAGGCGGATGCGCTCCAAATCTTCCTGCGCGTTCAGGTCTTCCAGCAGATTGGCCTGCCCGCGCACGATCAGCTGGCGACGGCCACCAGGCTCAGTCGGCGTGGCAAGCCCGGCCTCGACCAGCCGCGCAGTCAACCCATCCAGCTCGCGCTCCATGACGCCGCGCTGACCCTCGATTTCGCGGCGGAGGTCATCCATGGTCTTGCCCTGGATGCGGGCATTCAGGAAATTCGCGGCCTCGGTCAGGCTGGAAGCTGGCAGGCCGGGCGGCAGCGCCAGCAGCCGGTTTTCCACCGTGCCATCCTCGGCCACCAGCACCACGAGCGCGCGCAAGG
>JANMMX010000259.1:0-9671 GCA_031373605.1 Allobosea sp.
CTGGCCTGGGCAGGAGGGGGCACGCCAGACGGATGACCTTGTAGCCGGCCTCCTCGACGCGCTCGGCGCTGGCCCGTGACTGGCGCGGCAGCACGGTGGCCAGCACGGTGACCCGGTGGTGCCTTGCCATGGCTGTCGCGGTGTAGTGGATGCGCGGATCAAGGCTCGGCTCGTGCGGAACCAGGACAAGAATATCAAGGGCACGCGCTGTGCCGGTGGCCGGATCGATCATCGTTTCATTTCGCGGCGCGGAGCTCCCGTGACGTGCGTTTGCTATCACGTCAATCTCCCGCCGGCACGCATCAATGTGCCATTGGCTGGATATCGCGCGGGTGCTGACAACGGGATGTGGCCCTGCTAGAGGCTTTGCGCATATCGACGCGAGGCACCCTCCACCGCGAAGGCGGCCATGCGATCCTTGGCGACTGGAGTATTGATCTGAATGTGTGGCATTGCGGGGGCTGTTTCCCTTGATCGTCGGCCCGTTCCGAATTTGAACAAGGCCTTGGCAGCCATGAGCCACCTGATCGCGCATCGCGGGCCGGATGGAAGTGGCTTCTGGAGCTCTGAGGGCAGCACCTGCGGGATGGCGCACCGCCGGCTGGCCATCATCGACCTGTCGCCTTCCGGCCTTCAGCCGATGAAGGGACAGGATGGCAGCGTCATCTGCTTCAACGGCGAGATCTACAATTATCTCGAGCTGCGCCGCGAGCTCGAGTCCGGCTGGGCTTTCCGCACGGGCTCGGACACCGAGACCATCCTGGCCGCCTATGCGCGCTACGGAACCGATTGCCTGAAGCATCTGCGCGGCATGTTTGCCTTCTCGCTCTGGGACGGGAAACGGTTCTTCGCGGCGCGCGACCGTTTCGGGATCAAGCCATTCTACTATGCCGTGGTGGACGGGGTGCTCTACTACGCCTCGGAGATGAAGGCCCTGATGCCGGTGATCCCGGAGATCGCGACCGACCCCGAGGCGCTGGCCGAATACATGACCTTCCAGTACACGCTGGGCGAGCAAACCCTGTTCAAGCATGTGCGCCAGCTTCTGCCGGGCCATGCGCTGACCGTCGAGAATGGCCAGCTCAAGGTGTTCCGTTACTGGGACGTGCATTACGAGATCGACTGGAACCACACACCGCGCTGGTTCGGCGACCAGATGCGCTCGCGCCTGACGGACTCGGTCAATGTCCACCTGCGCTCGGATGTGCCGGTGGGGGCCTATATCTCGGGCGGCATCGATTCCAGCCTGATCGGCATCATGGCCGCGCGCGAGGAAGCCTCCGGCCGGATCGGCTTCCACGGCAAGTTCACGCAGTTTCCCGGCTATGATGAAAGCCCGTATGCGGAAGCAGCCTGCGCACAGGGCGGGATCGAGCTTCACCAGATCGACATCACCGCGCAGGACTTCCGCGACCATATCTCCAGTGTCATCTACCATCTCGACACGCCGGTGGCGGGGCCTGGCTCGTTTCCGCAATACATGGTGTCGAAACTCGCAGCACAGCACGTCAAGGTGGTGCTCGGCGGGCAAGGCGGCGACGAGATTTTCGGGGGCTATGCCCGCTATCTGATCGCCTATCTGGAACAGGCGCTGAAAGCCTCGATCGACGGCTCGCAGAAGAACGGCAATTTCGTCGTGACCCCTGAATCCATCATCCCGCACCTGACCGTGCTGCAGGAATACAAGCCGCTCATTCGCCAGCTGTTCTCGAAGGGCCTCTTCGGGCCGCTGGACGAGCGCTATTTCCGCCTGATCGACCGCTCCGCCGACATGGCTGATGAGGTCGACTGGTCCGCGCTGGACCGCGCCGGCGTGTTCAGCCGCTTCCAGGCCATCTTCAATTCCGAGCGCAATGTGCGCAAGGAAGCCTATTTCGATTCCATGACCCATTTCGACTTCAAGTGCCTGCTGCCCGCCCTGCTGCAGGTCGAGGACAGGATGTCGATGGCGCACGGCCTCGAATCACGCGTGCCGCTGCTTGACCATTCCGTGGTCGAGTTTGCCGCCACCATTCCTGCCGACATCAAGTTCAAGGGTGGCCAGATGAAGCATCTGATCAAGTCCACCTTCAAGGATGACCTGCCCGGCCAGCTGATGCAGCGCCGCGACAAGATGGGCTTCCCCGTGCCGCTCAAGGAATGGTTCTCCGGAGAGCTGCGCGACATGGTGTCGGACATCTTCTTCACCCAGAAGAACCGGCACCGCGAGTTTTTCAACACCGACGCCATCCTCGCCAATTTCGACAAGACCGAGCAGTTCTCGCGCAAGACATGGGGTTTGCTGAGCCTCGAATTGTGGCACCAGCTGTTTCATGACCGTGCCGCCGAATACAGGCGGATGATCGACGAGATCGAGCCCGCGCGCATGACTTGCCAGTGACAGACATGACTTGCCAGTGACAGACAGGACTTGCCAGTGACAGACACGAACCGCCAGTGACAGACAGGAATTGGCCGTAACGAACATGACGACCTTCTGACGAACAGGGAAACAGCTAAAATGCAGGGAAACAGGCAATGAAAGTCTTGATCACGGGTGGCTCGGGCCAGGTGGGCTCAACCGTCGCAGACATGCTGCTGGCGCGCGGAGACACCGTGCTCTCCATCGACAATCTCGCGACAGGCCGTGACGACAACCTCAAGGCGCACGCCAACCTGACCCAGGTTGACGGCACGATTGTCGATGGCCGGCTGATTGACGGCCTGTTCTCGGATTTCCGGCCAGATGTCGTTGTCCATACCGCCGCCTCCTACAAGGACCCCGATGACTGGGAGACCGATGCGGCCGTGAACGCAGTCGGCGGTGCCAACATCGCCAAGGCCTGCAAGACCCACAAGGTCGGCCGCCTGATCTATTTCCAGACGGCCCTGTGCTACGGCACAAAGCCGATCCAGCAGCCGATCCAGCTCGATCACCCGATCAACCCGGTCAATTCGAGCTATGCGATCTCCAAGACCGCGGGCGAGCATTATGTGCAGTTCTCCGGCGTGGACTGGGTGACCTTCCGCCTCGCCAACGTGATCGGTCCGCGCAACGTCTCGGGGCCGCTGCCGATTTTCTATGGCCGCCTGGCCGAGGGCAAGAAGTGCTTCGTCACGCCCGCACGCCGCGATTTCTGCTTTGCCGGGGATCTCGCGCGGGTCGTGGTCCAGGCCTCCGATGGCGCCGGACAGGGCACCTATCACTTCTCCTCCGGCAAGGATGTCGCCATCCGGGAGCTCTACGATTCGGTCGTGTCCGCAATGAAGCTCAACGACTATCCCGAGCCCGAGGTGAAGCCGCTGGGGCCAGATGATGCGCCATCGATCCTGCTTGACCCGTCGCGCACCTTCGCCGACTTCAAGGATGTGACCTTCACGCCCCTCGACGAGATCGCGCGCCTCTCGGTCGAACGCTGGCAGCGCGAGGGCGTCGTGGGCGGCTACACCCATCTCAAGGAAGCCCGCGCCGATATCAAGACCGCACCAAAGAGCTGAACGGACCCAAGCCCATGCGCATTCTCCTGACAGGCGGCGCGGGCTGCCTTGGCTCGAACCTGACCGAGCGCTATCTCGAACAGGGACACCAGGTCCTGATCATCGACAATTTCGCCACGGGCCATCGCGGCTCGCTGCCGGAGCGCCATGAGCACATGCGCGTGATCGAGGGCTCGGTCACCGATCGTGCCCTGGTCGAGCGCGCCTTTGCAGAATTCCAGCCGACCCACGTGATCCATTCGGCCGCCGCATACAAGGATCCCGATGACTGGCTGGAAGACACCCGCACCAATGTCGAGGGCACCATCCATGTCGTCGAGGCGGCAAAGGCCGCCGGTGTCGCACGCTTCGTGAACTTCCACACAGCCCTCGGCTATGGCCGGCCCGAGAGGCTGCCCATCGCCGTCGATGCGCCGGCAAGACCCTTCACAAGCTACGGCATCTCGAAACAGGCCGGCGAAAACTACCTCGCCATGTCAGGCCTGCCCTTCGTCTCGCTCAGGCTGGCCAATGTGACAGGCCCGCGCCTCGCCATCGGCCCGATCCCGACCTTCTACACACGGCTGAAAGCCGGCAAGGGCTGCTTCTGCTCGCGCACGGTCCGCGACTTCATCGACATGGATGACTTCTTCGGCATCATGGATCTGGTGATGGCTGAGGGCGCACCCAGCGGCCTGTTCAACGTCTCCACCGGCACAGGCCATTCCATCAAGGACATCTTCGACATCGTGGTCGACCATCTCGGCATCACGCTGGCCGAGCCCGTCCCGGAGGTCGAGCCTGGCGCCGATGACGTGCCAGCCGTGGTGCTCGATCCTTCAACCACCATGCGCGCCTTCGACTGGACGCCACGCTACAGCTTCGAGCAGACCATCCGGCGCATGCTGGCCTGGTATGACCAGCACGGCGTCACAGCCATCTACAGCCACCTGAAAGCCCCGCCCGCACAAGCCTGACATCGCACAAGCCTGACGCTGCCAAAGCGTGAGGCTGCCAGACACATCCCATCAGGACATGATGACCATGACGCAGACATTCACCGGGCAGAACGTGCTCGTCGTCGGAGGCGCCGGCTTCGTCGGCTCGAATCTCGTCAAGCAGATCCTGCGCGAGAAACCGCGCAAGCTCACCATCGTCGACAGCTTCCTGTCAGCCGATCCGGTCAACGTGCCAGACGATCCCGTGGTCGAACTCGTCTCGGGGTCCATCACCAGCGACCGCATCCTGCATGAACTCGATGATGACCTCGACTATGCCTACCATCTGGCCTGCTTCCACGGAAACCAGTCATCGATCCATGATCCGCTGATGGACCATGAGAACAACACGCTGACCACGCTCAAGCTGTTCGAGCGGCTGAAGGACATCAAGACGTTGAAGAAGGTGGTCTATTCGGCCGCCGGCTGCGCTGTCGCCGCCAAGACCTTCGACGGCGCCACCGCCACAACCGAAGAGGCCGAGGTCTCGCTCTTCCATGACAGCCCCTATTCGATCTCCAAGCTGATCGGCGAAATGTACGGGAACTATTATTTCACCAGGCATGGCATGCCCTTCGTCAAGGCGCGCTTCCAGAATGTCTACGGGCCCGGCGAGATCCTGGGTGCCGGCCGCTGGCGTGGCACGCCCGCCACCGTCTGGCGCAATGTCACCCCGACATTCATCTGGAAAGCGCTGCATGGCGAGGCCCTGCCCGTCGAGAATGGCGGCATCGCCACCCGCGATTTTATCTTCGTCGAGGACATGGCGCGCGGCCTGATGGCGTGCGCCCTGCGCGGCGAGCCAGGCGAGATCTACAATCTGGGTTCAGGTGTCGAGATCACCATCCGCGAACTCGCCGAGCGCATCAACCGGCTGACCGGCAACACGACCCCCATCGCCATGACGCCGCCACGCGACTGGGACCGCTCCGGACAACGCTTCGCCTCAACCCAAAAAGCCCGCGACACAATCGGATTCACCGCCGAAATCAACCACGAAGACGGCATCCGCAAAACCGTCGAATGGACCAAAACCAGCAAACCAGACATCCTGAGATGCATGAAAAGCCACGTGCAGTTCGTGAAGGACGTGAAGAAATATACCTCATAGAATGCAGCCGAGAATGTTTCTCTCCAGTTGATCGTCGCTGCACCTGGACGGGTAAAGGACCATTTGGCTGTTGTTCCGCCCGCCCGATTTCGCGCAGGGACGCATCCGCAGGTGACATTTTTCAAGGAAGGATGCCCGTTCATTCCTCGCATCAATCGACAATGACGGCGTCGTATATCGGAACAGGTCAGAATCGGCTCGACAAGCCAATGAATCCGGGCCACAAGCGCTGTGTTTTATGACCCCGCCCGGCATCTGCCCTGGGGACCCTGGTCCTGATGCGCTCGCATCAACAACACCATAGGCTGCAAAAAACATGTTGGCCAGAACGTCGACAATCGCTGCCTCTTGCACCGATGTCAGCAAGAGCTTCGCGTTGATCGACGCGGGTTCCGTCTGGCGTGCGGCGTTCTCGAATGCACCGGACATCCAGCGCTTTCAGGCATTGAGCGATGTGACCTTTGAAGTGCCGAAGGGCCAGTTTGTTGGCGTTCTCGGGCACAATGGCGCAGGCAAGTCGACCCTGCTGCGGGCCGTCGGCGGCGTCTACCCGGCTGACAAGGGCGTGATCGTCATCAATGGCAGCATGTCGGGGCTTTATGAGCTTGGACTGGTTGGCCATTCTCAATTGACGGGTCGCCAGTATGCAGACCGGCTTCTGACCGTGCATGGCTTTAGTGGGCGCCAGCGCGCCGAGATGATCGCAGACATCCATGACTTTTCCGAGCTCGACGAACGGTTCGATGACCCTGTGCAGACCTACTCTGCAGGCATGGGCGCGCGGCTGTTTTTTGCCACAGCCACGGCAGGCCAGTACGAGTTCTACCTGTTGGACGAGGTTCTTGCCGTCGGGGACCAGCATTTCCAGTCAAAGTGCTGGAAACGGTTGATGGACCGCATCGCGCATGGCGCCTCAGGCATTCTTGTCACGCATGACTGGAGCGCGGTCATCAAACTTTGCGTGAGCGCCCATGTCCTCGAGCGAGGCAAGGTCATTTTTTCCGGACCATCCGAACGCGCTTCGCGCGTGTATCTCTACGGCAACGACAGCATGCCGGAGATGCGGGCGGACATCGCGCGAATCGTTGAGGCCCCCGCATCCCCGATGCCCTGTGCAGCCGGCGAAGATTTCGAACTGACTGCGATGATCGAGATCATGAAACCCGAGCCTGTCCGGATTGCGCTGGTGATTGAACAGCTCCAGCCAGGATTTGGCTGGGAAACAATCGTGATGACCCGCTCCATGCAGAACGTTGGCTCCGAGCCCGGCATGTACATGGTGCATTTCCAGGTGCCGCGCCTGCCGCTGGCGCCTGGAAGCTATGCAGTCAGCCTGCAACTCGTGGCATCCGACCCGGAACTGGTGAACCAGAACATCATTGCCGACAGTCGCGGCTGGCTGACCGGCAACGGGCTGGAACTGGTGGTCACAACCGGGAATGGTCCAGCGATGACGCTTCCATGCAAATGGTCTCTTGGCGCCGCGACAAGCGGGCCTTCCCTATGACGGCTTCCATCACTGTAGAAGGCGTCGGGAAATCCTTTGCGATCGCAGAACAGGGCACGGGCCCGGTTTCGCTGATGGATGCCTTGCGCGCTGGCAAGCGCGACAGCACGCATCGCGAAATTGTCGCGCTGCGGGATGTAAGCTTCAGCGCCGTCACAGGCGATCGTGTCGGAATCATCGGGCGCAACGGCGCAGGAAAGACGACGCTTCTGGCAATTCTGGCCGGCATCGCGGACCCTACGTCGGGCACCGTCAAGGTCACTGGCGATTTGCATGCCATGTTGTCGATCGGAGCCGTTCTGCGTGAGGAATCGACAGGGCGCGACAATATCTATCTCGATGGGGCCGTGCATGGGCGCACACGCGAGGAGATGGACCTTGTTGCCCCAGAGATCATTGCTTTTTCCGAGCTGGACGAGTTCATCGACAGGCCGGTGCGCACCTATTCATCTGGCATGAAGGCGCGGCTCGCATTCTCGATGGGCGCATTCATAAAGACGGACATTCTCGTCATTGACGAGACCTTGTCCGTTGGCGATGCCAAGTTCTCGCGCAAGGCAACGCGCCAGATGAAAAAAATGACCGAAGACGGCAAGATTGTCATCGTGGTCAGTCACTCGCTCGGTGACATCGTCCAGATATGCACTCGCTGCATCTGGCTGGAGAATGGCAAGGTCCGCATGGATGGCGATCCGGAAACCGTCACCAAGGCCTATCGCAATGCTGTGGAGGAAGCGGATGAAGCCGACCTCCGGCGCAAATTCAGCATGCATGACCATGTGTCGAACAGACAGATGGCCGGCACGATCCATCAGGTTGAGCTTGTCCAGAAGGGGAGTGTTCGTGCCAGCTCCGTCACTGCATTTGATCCGCTGACCATCCGGGTTACTGCGAATCTGGGACAGGCTGTTTCGAACCCTGATATTCATATGGAGTTGAAGCGCGTTGATGGCCGCATCCTCTGGCGCTCAAGGACATCCGATGTCGGCCTCTCATTGCCACGGCCCGAAGAATTCAGTGCTGCCCTGACCATGGATCCCTTTGTATTGGGAGCGGCCCTCTTCCGCCTGGAGGTTTCGCTTGTCGATGACATGGGGGTGATCGCATCAAGCTCGCGGGTGTTCGAGGTCATCGACGAGGTTGGTCAGTTTGGCGGAAACCCCATGCTTTTCTACCCCGTGCAGTTTTCAGCAACACGCTCAGAGACAAAACGATGATCCTCAGGTTGCCTTTCCGACGCATGAGCCTGGCCCAGATCGGCTTTGATCAGCGCGATCTTCATATGATGACCAGCATCCTGAAGATGAACATGGTGGATAAATATCTGGGCTCATCGCTCGGGTTAATCTGGGCCATGTTGTCTCCGCTTCTGTTGATGGGTATTTTCGTCTTTGTGTTCACCTACGTCTTCCCAGGCCGGTTGCCGGGACGGGAGGGCTCACTGCCCTTCATCATCTGGCTGCTGAGCGGCTATGCCCCATGGCTCGCGATCAGTGAGGGAATTGGAAACGCAACGGGTTCCGTTATCGGCAATGCCGGTGTCGTCAAGAACATCGCGTTCAAGTCGGAAATCCTGCCCATCGTCGGTGCGCTGATGGGACTGGTGCCTGCACTGGTCGGTCTGGTCGTCATCGTGATCTTGCAGATCGCCGGCGGAGAAAAGCTGAGCCTGGCGATGCTTTTCATTCCGGTCGTTCTCGCGCTTCTCCTGTTTTTCGTCGCTGGTCTCGGTCTGTTTCTGTCCGCGCTGAACGTCTTCGTGCGTGACACGTCATTGCTGCTCCCAAGCGTGCTGACAGCCATCCTGTTCGCATCGCCCATTTTCTATGCCGTTACAGCCTATCCGCCAGGCGTCCAGCCATTCATCATCTTCAATCCGTTCTACGTGATTGCGGAATGCTTCCGTGTGCCGATCCTGAGCGGCACGTTGCCTCCCTTGTGGATGCTCATTTATGTCTTTTGCCTGTCATGCGTGCTGTTCGTCAGTGGCCTTTGGTGGTTCCGCCGGTTGAAGACATTCTTTGACACGCGGCTCTGACGCCACTTTCCGCTCATGACGCGTCTCGTTGCGATCCATCAGCCCAATTTTTTTCCATGGGTTGGCTATTTTGACAAGATTCGCCGGGCCAGCGTTTTTGTCTTTCTGGATGCAGTCGACTACCCGCGCTCCGGTTCCGGCAGCATGGGCTCATGGTGCAACCGAGTCAGACTGAATGTACAGGGTAATGCCCAGTGGATCACCTGCCCGGTGCAGCGCATGCCGCTTGGCGCGCCCATCCTGTCGGCCAGCATCGACGATGCCCAGCCATGGCGGACAAAACTGCTGAAGACGCTGGATGCGAACTACCGGAAGGCCCCCCGTTACCGCGAGACCATGGATCTGATCGAGCCGCTGATCCGGCACGGTGCGCAGAACCTGGCTGCCTTCAACATCGCCGCGATTACCGGCATTGCCAGACATCTGGGGCTGGAAACACCCTTGCTGCGGCAATCCGATCTACCTCACCAGGGCGCCTCAACCCCGCTGCTGATTTCGCTCGTGAAATCTGCAGGTGGCGACGCCTATCTGGCTGGTGGGGGCGCCGCCGGTTATCAGGAG
>JANMMX010000270.1:0-20318 GCA_031373605.1 Allobosea sp.
TCACGCTCAGGCACCTCTGGGCCGAAATCATCCCGACAGTGCCGCAGCCGCCCGGCGTCGATCTCGAAGCCTATACCGAGGCCCTGCTTGCCCGGTTCCAGAATCCGGCCATCCGCCACCGCACCTGGCAGATCGCCATGGACGGCTCCCAGAAGCTGCCGCAGCGCCTTCTTGGCACCATCAGCGACCGGCTGGCAGCTGGCCAGAGCATCGACACACTCAGCCTCGGCGTCGCGGGCTGGATGCGCTACGTGATGGGATTTGATCAGCAGGGCCTGCCCATTGATGTGCGCGATCCGCTGGCCTCAATGTTTGCCACCATCATGGAGCGCGCCGCGCGCGGCCCAAGCAAAGGACACGACGTTGCAGCGATTGTTGACGGACTTTTGGCGTTGAAGCCGATTTTTGGCGAGGAACTGCCGCGCAGCCAGGTGTTGCGGATCAAGCTTGAGCAACACCTTGAACATCTGATTTCTGGCTGCCCCCGAGAGGCGCGCGCAAGGGACTGACCGCAACCGCTGATTATGCCGACGAAACTTTGCCTTGGAGCAAAACCGTTCTGCGCGGTTCCGGAACAAATGGCAAAAATTCGTATGGGGATTGGCGCGCCCGAAAGGATTCGAACCTCTGACCCTCAGATTCGTAGTCTGATGCTCTATCCAGCTGAGCTACGGGCGCGTGCCGGTCGCCGCTTGGGCCACCTGATTGGCTTGGGGATACTGGCTTCGCGCGCGGTTGGCAAGCACTTGATGCGATTTTTGCAAGCTTCTGTTTTCGGCAGGTGTTTGCTGGCGCGGCAGAGGAGCTCACGGCCGGAGCGCAGGCACTGTCTTGGGCGAGTTGAGATCGAAAGAGCGGTTCAGCAGGGGGTCGAGGCGTGTGCCCTCGGAAGCATCGAAACCGCGCGGGCGCTGGCCCGCAGGCGTCGAGCCTGACGCCTGCCCCTGCCCGGCCTGTTGCTGGCCCGGCTGGGCATTCTGGCGGTTGTTGGCAGCGGCCCCCCTTGGCTGGCGGCTGGCAGGCGCCGGGAAGGTCTCGATGTCGAGCGGCTGCTCGGTTGGTGCAAACGCGTTGGCGCGCGTGGCGCCGGGGGCTTCGGTGCGGTTGTCAGGGCCTGGCGGCGGCTCGGCCTTGTCGACCGAGGCTTCCGGAGACGGGCGACCGGACTCGCGGCGACCTGCCTCGACTTGACGCCAGCGTGAAACGTTGCGGTTGTGCTGGTCCAGTGTCTCGGCGAAGGCGTGGCCGCCTGTGCCATCGGCAACGAAGAACAGCTCCTTGGTGCGCGAATGGTTGACCACGGCCTCCATCGCCGCGCGGCCTGGATTGGCAATCGGCCCCGGCGGCAGGCCGTCAATCACATAGGTGTTGAAGGGCGTGGCCTGCGTGATTTCCGTGCGCAGGATGCCACGGCCCAATGTGCCCTTGCCGCCGACAAGGCCGTAGACAATCGTCGGGTCGGATTGCAGTTTCATGCGCCGGTTCAGCCGGTTGATGAAGACGCCAGCCACACGCGGGCGCTCGTCGGCGCGGCCGGTTTCCTTCTCGACGATGGAAGCGAGAATCACCAGCTCCTGTGGCGTCTTGATCGGCAGATCAGCCGGGCGCTTGGCCCAGACATCGTTCAGAATGCGGCGCTGGTCCTGCGTCATGCGGTTGATGATCGCCTGGCGGCTCGAGCCACGCTGGAACTTGTAGGTGTCAGGCAGGATCGAACCCTCGCGCGGCACCTGGATGATGTCACCGCTGAGCATCTCGTTCTCATTGAGGCGCTTGACGATCTGCTCGCTGGTCAGGCCTTCGGGCACAGTCAGGGCATGCTCGACGGCCTTGCCCTCGGCGATGAGATCAAGGATCTCGCGCTGGCTGGCCTTGGCCTTGAACAGGAACTCGCCGGCCTTCAACTTCGTCCAGAGGCCAGACGTGAAGGCCGTGATGCGGAACGTCAGCGGGTTCTCGATCACGCCTTCGCGCTGAAGCAGTTCGGCGATCTCGGCAAGTCCCGATTCGCGCGGGATGATGATGACGCGGTCGGCCGCCAACGGGCCGGGCGCCTGGCTTTGGCCGCCGATGATGGCAATGCCGGCCCCCACCAGACCCGCGACCACCAGCGCAACAGTGAAAAGGCCACTGAGCATGGCAATGAACGGGCTGCGACGGCGGCGGCGTGCCTTGGGCGGCGGCGGCGGCGCGGCAACAGGCTTCAAGGCTTCGCCCGGGCTTTTGGGCGCCACGCGGCGGGGAGCGGATGTCGCCGAATCGGGCTTTGCGGGATCACTCATCAGCACTCGGTCATTCTGTCGTTTGTCGCGCAGCCCATTGCCAGTCAGGTTAACGCACCGGCTTTATGTCGTGGGGCGCTAAACTACCATGAAATGTGGCAAAAGCAGGCATGGCTCGCTTCAACTGACAAAACGGCGGAACACGAGCGACGCATTCGTGCCACCGAAGCCGAAAGAATTCGACAGGACGATGTCGATTTTCTTCTGCCTGGCCGTGTGCGGCACGAGGTCGATGGCTGTTTCCACCGAAGGGTTGTCGAGATTGATCGTGGGTGGCGCGATCTGGTCACGCATGGCCAGGATCGAGAAGATCGCCTCGACAGATCCGGCGGCCCCCAGCAGGTGGCCGATGGATGACTTGGTCGATGACATGGTGATCTGCCCGGCAGCGGAGCCGACAAGCCGCTCGACAGCGCGCAACTCGATCTCGTCGCCCAGAGGCGTCGAGGTGCCGTGGGCATTGATGTAATCAAGATCGGAGGCCAAAAGCCCTGCACGCTTCAGCGCGTTCGACATGCAGCGATAGGCGCCATCGCCATCTTCGGCCGGTGAAGTGATGTGGTAGGCATCGCCCGACATGCCGTAACCGACCAGTTCGGCATAGATCTTTGCGCCACGCGCCTGCGCATGCTCAAGCGCCTCCAGCACAATGACGCCGGAGCCTTCGCCCATGACGAAGCCATCGCGGTCCCTGTCATAGGGGCGTGACCCCTTTTCAGGCGTGTCATTGTAGCCGGTCGAGAGCGCCCGGCAGGCGCAGAACCCGGCAATGCCCAGCCGGTTGATCGCGGATTCGGCCCCGCCCGCCACCATGACATCGGCATCGCCCAGCGCGACAAGACGCCCTGCATCGCCAATGGCATGGGCGCCTGTCGAGCAAGCCGTCACCGCAGAATGGTTCGGGCCCTTAAGGCCGTGCGCGATCGAGACATAGCCGGAGGCGAGGTTGATCAGACGTCCGGGGATGAAGAAAGGCGAAAGCCTGCGCGGGCCGCGCTCTTTGAGGGTCAGGGCGCCCTCATAAATGCCGCCGAGGCCGCCAATGCCGGAGCCGATCATCACGCCGGTGGCGATCTGCTGCTCATAGGTCTCCGGCTTCCAGCCGGAATCCTGCAAGGCCTGCGTGGCTGCTGCCATCGCAAAGATGATGAAGTCATCGACCTTGCGCTGTTCCTTCGGCTCCATCCAATCGTCAGGATTGAAAGTGCCGTCAGCGCCATCTCCGCGCGGGATGGAGCAGGCAATCTGGCTCGTCAGATCAGAAGCGTCGAAGCTCGCGATCTTGCCGGCGGCGCTATGGCCCGCCAGCAAGCGTTTCCAAGTGGGATCAACGCCGCAAGCGAGCGGCGAAACCATGCCAAGGCCGGTGACAACCACCCGTCTCATGCGGCGCTCCGGCGTGATTCAAGGTCGCCCCGAACTGCCAAAAACAAACTCAGGCAGCGAGGTTCTTCGAGATGAACTTCACGGCATCGCCGACGGTCACGATCGTCTCTGCCGCATCGTCGGGAATCTCGACGCTGAATTCTTCCTCGAACGCCATGACAAGCTCGACCGTATCAAGCGAGTCAGCACCCAGGTCATCGATGAAGTTCGCACCTTCGACAACCTTGTCGGCCTCGACACCGAGATGCTCGACAACGATCTTCTTCACGCGTTCGGCAACGTCGCTCATGGGCAGGTCCTTTGTGCAATCGCTTGGGCGCCTCCCACGCAGCAGGAGAGCCGTTTCAGGTTCCGGAAGAACAACGCGGCAAAAGCCACGCCAAGCTTCAGGCGTATTCAGGGCAAAAGCGCAATCAGGGGCATGACGTCAAGCCCCTGATGCGGAAATCATCTGATCGATGTAACTTGTTAGCATAGCCAATGCAGGGTTGCGAGAGTGCCCTGCAAGTTCTCGTCGAGCATCAGTACAAAGGCATAACCTCTTCAGATCATGGCCATTCCACCGTTCACATGAAGCGTCTGGCCTGTGAGATAGGCCGCTTCATCGCTCGCCAGATAGAGCACGGCTGCCGCAATGTCGGACCCTGAACCCAATCGGCCCATCGGCACATTGGCGAGAATGCCCTCGCGCTGTTTTTCATTCAGCGCCTCGGTCATGGGCGACTCAATAAAGCCCGGCGCAACAACATTGACCGTGATGCCACGGCTGGCCACTTCGGCTGCGAGCGCCTTTGACATGCCGATCAGGCCGGCCTTGGAGGCTGCATAATTGCCCTGGCCCGGATTGCCGGTTGTGCCAACGACGGAACCGATGCTGATGATGCGGCCATGGCGGCGGCGCATCATGCCCTTCACACTGGCGCGCATCAGGCGGAAAGCGGCGGTGAGGTTGACATTCAACACCGTCTCCCACTCCTCGTCCTTCATGCGCAGGAAGAGATTGTCGCGGGTGATACCGGCATTGTTGACGAGAATGTCGAGCCCGCCCATCGCCGCCTCGGCAGCCGGAACCAGCGCCTCCACGGCATCCCTGTCACCCAGATTGCAGGGCGCGACATGCGTGCGCTCGCCAAGCTCGGCTGCGAGTGCCTCCAGCGCTTCAGCCCGCGTGCCCGACAGGGTCACCGTGGCGCCGCGCGCATGCAAGGTGCGGGCGATAGCACCACCCAGCCCACCTGTGGCGCCGGTCACCAGCGCCTTTTTGCCTGTCAGATCAAACATGGTGTCCTCCCGAAACCGGCTTCTTGAAGAGCCGTCCTGATTGGTTTTGCCTTGCCAAAATGGCTCAGGCCGACTTCGACGCGATGAAGGCCGCTATATCGTCTGGCGTGCCGATGGCCTGACAGCTGGTTCCAGCCGCGATGCGGCGCACCAGCCCGCTGAGCACCTTGCCCGTGCCGACTTCCAGAAAGGTGGTCACGCCCCGATTGGCCATGGCCTCGACGCATTCGCGCCAGCGCACGGTGCCTGTCACCTGTGCGACAAGGCTGTCACGGATCGCTTCGGGATCGCTCAGAGGCGCCGCGCCGACATTGGCCATCACAGACACTGCAGGCGCATGCATGGTGACTGCGGCAAGTGCTGCCTGCATCGCCTCGGCTGCCGGCTGCATCAGGGCACAATGAAAAGGCGCAGAAACCGGCAGCAGCAGCGCCCGCTTGACCCCGCGCGCGGTGGCCAGCGCAATGGCGCGGTCAACCGCGGCTTTTGTGCCCGAAAGCACGACTTGTCCGCCACCATTGTCATTGGCCGCCTGGCAGACGTCGCCCTCGGCAGCATCGGCGGCAATGGCACGCGCATCTGCCAGTTCGACGCCGATCAGCGCCGCCATCGCGCCCTGCCCGGCTGGCACGGCCTTCTGCATCGCGTCACCACGGATGCGCAGCAGGCGCGCCGTGTCGCTGATCGAGAACGTGCCGGCGGCGGCCAGGGCCGAATATTCGCCAAGCGAATGGCCGGCCACGAAGGTCGCGTCACGCGCCAGCACAAAGCCCGCCTCGCTTTCCAGCACGCGGAGCGCCGCAAGGCTGGCCGCCATCAGCGCGGGCTGGGCATTGGCCGTCATCGTCAGTTCTTCGATCGGGCCGTCACGCATCAATAAGGAGAGCTTCTGCGACAAGGCCGCGTCAACCTCGTCCAGAACGGCACGCGCCACCGGAAACGCATCGGCCAACGCCATCGCCATGCCGACAGATTGCGAGCCCTGGCCCGGGAAGATCAATGCTGTGGTCATGGTAGCTGGGCTCCGGCTGGATGACAGGCTGCCGTCTCGCGGCAAGATGCGGCAGACACACCGGGAGACGACCATGAGTCAAGCCGGTAGGGCAACCGGGCTCGACGAACTGCGCATTCACTGGCAGGCTATGTCAGACGGAGATGCTGAACCTTGCCCCTGCCCAATGAGCCGCTCTATCCCCTCACAGACCTGAGCCCGCGCAAGGAGATTGTGCGCATCTTCTACAAGGAGATGTGGGACCATGCCAACAAGGCGCTGATCGCGCACATCTTCCACGAGGGCTTCACCTTTCGCGGCTCGCTTGGGCCCGTGCTGTTGGGGCATGCAGGCTTTGCCGGGTATGTCGATTTCGTCACGGGCGCTTTGGAAAACTACACCTCGGACATTCTTGATCTGGTGGAAGAGGGCAACAAGGTTTGCGGCAAGCTGCGCTTTCATGGCTTGCACCGGAGTGAATTGTTCGGTGTGGCGCCCAGTGGCCGCCATGTCTGGTGGCACGGCGCACCCATCTTCACCTTCGAGGGCGACAAGGTGCGCGATCTCTGGGTGCTGGGCGACATTCATGGCTTGCAGCAGCGGCTGGCGGCGCCTGACGCCGCTTGAGCGGCACATAAGTGTTGCGCCTGCGCGCATCCCGCTGTAATGCCCCTCCAGCTTGTTCGGCCGGGGGCTGAACGGATGGCTTGGCTTTGGCCTTGCAGGTTTTTCAACAAAACCGTCATCCCGTGTCTCCGCCTTCGATCGATCCTGTCGGGCCTTATCCAGGGCTCGGAGGGCTCCGCGCCGCGGCAAGCACAGTGAAAGGAAGGCCAGATGGCATTTTACGAGCATATCATGCTCGCGCGCCAGGACATCAGCGCGCAGCAGGTTGACACCCTTGTCGAGACGTTCAAGGGCATCATAGAGGCGAATGGCGGCACGGTTCCCAAGGTCGAGTATTGGGGCGTGAAGACCATCGCTTTCCGCATCAAGAAGAATCGCAAGGCGCATTATTCGCTCCTGAACATCGACGCTTCCCCGGCAGCCCTTGCCGAAATGGAGCGCCAGATGGCGATCAATGAAGACATCCTGCGCTTCATCACGATCCGCGTGGAAGCGCTTGAAGAGGGCCAGTCGGCCATGCTTCAGAAGCGTGACCGCGATGACCGTGGCGAACGCGGCGAGCGTGGTGACCGTTTCGAGCGCAGCGGCGGCAGTGGTGACCGTTTTGATCGCCCGCGTGGTGATCGTCCGCCGCGCCGCGACGATGCACGTCCTGCTGAAGCTGCCGGGGAGGCCTGATCCATGTCTGCAACAACTGGCGCCCGCCGCCCCTTCTTCCGTCGCCGCAAGTCCTGCCCGTTCACGGGCGAAGGCGCGCCGAAGATCGACTACAAGGATGTGCGCACGCTTTCGCGCTACATTTCCGAGCGCGGCAAGATTGTGCCGTCACGCATCACGGCCGTTTCGGCCAAGAAGCAGCGCGAACTGGCCCAGGCCATCAAGCGCGCCCGCTTCCTGGGCCTGCTGCCCTACGTCATCCGCTGATCGCCACAAGACCTGATCGCGAACTGACCTGATCTCGATGTGCAGGCGGCACGCTGCCTGCACATGCTTCCGTCGCCGGGTGGTGAAACTCCTCCCGGCCTGTTGAAGTCCAGACCGGACTTCTCACCCTGTCGCAAGTCTGCGAGCAGCGGGACAGCTGGACTGAATTGTGATGCTTGGCATCGTTGGCATTGGCGCGGGACTTGTCTCGGCCCTCCTGTTTGCAGTGGTGATCACCGGATCGCCGCTGGCGATCCTCTTGTCTTATGTCGCGCCCCTCCCCGTCTTCATTGCCGCGCTTGGCTGGAACCACCGTGCCGGGCTGGTCGCCAGCGGCGTTGGGGCGCTGGCCGTTGCGCTGGCCTTGAAGCCAGCTGTCGGCCTCGGCTTCCTGCTGGGCTCTGCGCTGCCCTGCTGGTGGATCGGCTATCTCGCATTGCTGGGCCGCTCCGAGGCAGACCGTCCGACCGAGTGGTATCCGCTGGGCCGTATCCTGTTCTGGATTGCCGGCATGGCCGCGCTCATCACGCTTGGCGGCGCGCTCGCGATCTCGGGCGATTTCGAGCAGTTCCAGACCACCATGACGCGGGCGCTGACTGCCGTGCTGGGTGGCGAAGGCTCCCGCACGGGCGCGATGGTGCCCAATCTGCCGCCGGGTCTGAACATCCCCGAGCTGGTCAAGCTGCTGGCTGCGCTGGTGCCCTATGTTGCGGGCGCGTCTTTCGTGCCGATGATTGCCGCCAATCTCTGGCTGGCGGCCAAGGCTGTCCAGATGTCGGGCCGCCTGCCGCGCCCCTGGCCGTTGATCCCGTCGCTGGCCCTGCCGCGCGAGGCGACGATTGTGCTGTTGGGCGCCGTTCTTGTCTCGATGATGGGTGGCTTTGCCGGACTTGCTGCCTCTGCGCTCACGGGCGCGCTGGTGGCCGCCTTTGCGCTGCATGCGCTGGCCGCCATCCATGAAATGACACTGGGCAAGAGCTGGCGCATGCCGGCCCTTTCGGGGCTGTATATGGCCTTGCTTCTGTTGCTGGCCTGGTTGCTGCCGTTGCTGGCGCTGTTCGGTGTGGCCGACTGCGCCTTTGGCCTGCGCCATCGTTTCCCGGGGCGCACGCCGCCGCCGCCGCTCGACCCCGACGCCTGATTCTATTTCTCGATCCAACAATCCAAAAAGGAGAAGACCCATGGAAGTGATCCTGCTCGAACGTGTCGCAAAGCTTGGCCAGATGGGCGAAACCGTCCGCGTCAAGGACGGCTATGGCCGCAATTTCCTGCTGGCCCGCGGCAAGGCGCTGCGCGCCACCGAGGCCAACAAGAAGCGCTTTGAAGGCCAGCGCGCCCAGCTTGAGGCCACCAACCTTCATCAGAAGTCCGAGGCCTCCAGCCTCGGCGAGAAGCTTGATGGCCAGCAGGTCGTGATCTTGCGCCAGGCAGGCGAATCCGGCGTGCTTTACGGCTCGGTCTCGACCCGTGACATCGCCGAGGCGCTGACCGCTGCCGGCTTCACCGTTGCCCGTGCGCAGATCGTGCTCAATTCGCCGATCAAGACGCTTGGTCTGCATTCAGCGCCGGTCGTGCTGCATCCGGAAGTGTCAGTGTCGATCTCGGTCAACGTTGCGCGTTCTGCCGAAGAAGCCGAGCGTCAGGCCCGTGGCGAAGCCGCGACCACGCGCGAAGAGTTCAACCTCGACGATCTGGGTCTCGAAGTCGGTGCCGCGCTCGCAGAAGCTGGTGACCGCGTCGAGATGTGATCTGGCCAGACCTGTCTGGAAGAAGCGAGGCGCCGGAGCGATCCGGCGCCTTTTCTTGCAAATAGACGGCAGACGGAGAGCACAGGGGCGGAATCGCAGACCCTGCCATTTTTTCGTCAAGTGGCATTGTGATCCACCACCCAAGAATCGTTCCTTGCTTGTGAGTCGCGTGCACAAGGCAGAAGCTGCACGAATTGCGACTCGCTTGCCGGGCCAGAGATTGAGATGAGCGAACACGTCTCGCGCTCAGGAGTTTCACACCGCCATGGCCACTGCCACCGCCCTGATTGCCCGGCTGGACCAACCCCGCGAGATCGACTTTCGCGTGGCGCCGCACAATCTCGACGCGGAGCAGGCTCTGCTGGGCGCAATCCTTGTCAACAATGATGCCTTCTACCGGGTCTCGGATTTTCTGCAGCCGGAGCATTTTTTCGAGGACCTGCATCGCCGCATCTATGAGACGACGAGCGACCTGATCCGCCGCGGCAAGATCGCGACGCCGATCACGCTGAAGACCTTTCTGGTCGAGCAGGACCTTGGCGGCATCACGGTGCCGCAATATCTGGCGCGGCTGGCGGCTGAGGCGACGACCGTCATCAATGCCGAAGGTTATGGCCGGATGGTCTATGATCTGGCAGTCCGCCGCCAGCTGATCGGAGTTGGCGAAGACCTCGTCAACATGGCCTATGATTCGCCGGTCGACATGCCGCCGCGCGAGCAGATCGAGGATGCGGAGCGCAAGCTCTACGATCTGGCCGAAAAAGGCCGCTATGAGGGCGGCTTCCAGAAGTTTGACACGGCTCTGCGCACAGCCATCACCATGGCCGCCAATGCCTTCCAGCGTGCGGGCGGTCTGTCGGGCATCTCGACCGGCATGCGCGACATGGACGCGAAGCTTGGCGGCCTGCAGCCCTCCGATCTGGTGATCCTGGCTGGCCGCCCCGGCATGGGCAAGACGGCGCTGGCCACCAACATCGCCTTCAACATGGCCAAGGCCTGGCGCGGCGAGCCGCAGCCTGACGGCACGCTGAAGACGGTCGATGGCGCGATTGTCGGCTTCTTCTCGCTCGAAATGTCGTCAGAGCAGCTCGCGACCCGTATTGTGGCCGAGCAATCTGGCATTGCCTCCTACAAAATCAGGCAGGGCAAGATCACCGAGAACGAGTTTGCCAAGCTTTCCGATGTTGCGGGCCAGATCGAGCGTATGCCGCTCTACATCGACCAGACGGGCGGCCTGGCCATCGCGCAGCTTGCCGCGCGTGCACGCCGCCTGAAGCGCCAGAAGGGGCTCGACATCCTGTTTGTCGACTACCTGCAGCTGCTCTCAGGCTCGTCCAAGAAGGGCGAAAACCGTGTGCAGGAACTGACCGAGATCACCACCAGCCTGAAGGCCTTGGCCAAGGAGCTCGTTGTGCCCATCGTGGCGCTGTCGCAGCTCTCGCGTCAGGTTGAATCGCGCGATGACAAGCGCCCGCAGCTGTCGGACCTGCGCGAATCCGGCTCCATAGAGCAGGACGCCGACGTGGTGATGTTCGTCTATCGCGAGGAATACTACCTCAAGAACAAGGAACCCAAGCCCGGCAGCCCGGAGTTCTTCACCTGGCAGACCGAGATGGAGCTTGTGCATGGCCTGGCCGAAGTCATCATCGGCAAGCAGCGCCATGGGCCAACAGGCACAGTGCCGCTGCATTTCGAGGCCGAGCTGACACGCTTCGGCGACCGCGCTGATGATTCGCGCCTGCCGGAGCGGCTGTGAGCGCTTTCAACACGAGCCATCCTGGCGAATCTGGCGCCGTCCTGACGGTTGATCTGGGCGCGCTGCAAGCCAACTGGCGCTTGCTGCGCGACCGGGCGGTGCCCGCAGAGTGCGGCGCAGTGGTCAAGGCCAACGCCTATGGGCTTGGCATCGAGCCCGCTGTTACTGCGCTCGCAAAAGCCGGTTGTCGCACGTTTTTCGTGGCGCATCTCTCCGAGGGACGTCGCGCGCGGGCAGTTGCACCGGATGCGCGCATCTACATCCTCAACGGCCTGCTGCCCGGCACCTGCGCGACCTATGCTGACGCGCGACTGCTGCCTGTGATCGGCTCGCATGAGGAGTTGGCGGAATGGTCCGCGTTCCGTCTCGCCAATGCGCTGCCCAGCGGCGGCGCGCTGCATGTCGACACCGGAATGAACCGGCTCGGTTTCAGCATCGAGGCGGCGCATGCACTTTCCAAAGACATGTCAGGCAAGATCAATGAAGCCGGGCTTGATCTGCTGATGACGCATTTCTCGGCCTCGGAAGCGCCAAGTGACCCGGCCAATGCGCAGCAGATCGCGGCTTTTGACGCGCTGGCTGCTGCCTTCCCTGCCTTGCCTGCCTCGCTCAAGAACTCGTCAGGCCATTTTCTCGATGGTGCACCTTCCCATGCGCTGACCCGTCCGGGCTATGCGCTGTATGGCGGCAATCCCGTGCCCGGCCAGCCCAACCCGATGCAAGCCGTGATCGGGCTTGAAGCGCGCATCATCCAGCTGCGGGAGGTGACGGATGGCACGCGCGTCGGCTATAATGGTCGCTGGACGGCAAAGGGACACCGCAAGCTGGCCACGATCAATCTGGGCTATGCCGATGGCTACCCCCGCCCCGCGAGCGCCAGCGATCTGGCGGCAGGTGGTGCTGCAATGATCGGTGGCGTGCGCTGCCCTTTTGCCGGCACCGTCTCGATGGATCTCATCATTGTCGATGTCACAAAAGCGCCCGCCGAAGCCCTGAAACGCGGCGCGCCAGTGCTGCTGATTGGTGGCGGGCTTGATCTCGATGATGTCGGTGTGGCTGCGCGCACCATAGGCTACGAGATGCTGACCAGCCTGGGTAAGCGCTATGCTCGGCGCTATACGGGGCTTTGAGGCGCCATGGCAAAGAACTCGGCCACTTATATCTGCCAGTCCTGCGGCACGGTTTATCACCGCTGGCAGGGCAAATGCGATTCCTGCGGCACATGGTCCTCGCTGGTCGAGGAAGGGGCAGCACCGCCTGCGCCGGGCGGGCGTGGCTCCAGCCGCAATTCGGGGCGTGGCCGCGTGTTTGCGCTGGAGAATCTCAAGGGCGAAACGCGCAATGCGCCGCGCATCACGTCAGGCCTTGGCGAGCTGGACCGTGTGACCGGAGGCGGCTTTGTGCCCGGCTCTGTGCTGCTGATTGGCGGTGATCCCGGCATCGGCAAATCGACACTGCTGATGCAGGCCTGTGCGGCCTTGGCCAAGCAAGGACACCGCGTTGTGTATGTCTCGGGCGAGGAATCGATCGGGCAAGTCCGGCTGCGGGCGCAACGCATGGGGCTCGCCGATGCGCCGGTGGAGCTCGCCGCCGAGACCAATGTCGAGGACATTGTCGCGACGCTTTCGCAGGGCGAGCGCCCTCGCCTGGTCATCATCGATTCGATCCAGACAATGTGGTCGAGCGATGTGGAGAGCGCGCCCGGCACAGTCACGCAGGTGCGCGGCAGCGCGCAAGGGCTGATCCGCTATGCCAAATCCGGTGGCTCCTGCCTCATTCTGGTGGGCCATGTCACCAAGGATGGCCAGATCGCGGGCCCCCGTGTTGTCGAGCACATGGTCGATGCCGTGCTTTCATTTGAGGGCGAAGGCGGCCATGCCTTCCGCATTCTGCGCGCGCAGAAGAACCGCTTTGGCGCGACCGACGAGATCGGCGTGTTCGAGATGACCGGCATGGGCCTGAGCGAGGTCACCAATCCGTCGGCGCTGTTTCTGGCAGGGCGAGACTTGTCAGCGCCGGGTGCTGCCGTCTTTGCCGGGATGGAAGGCACGCGGCCCGTGCTCGTCGAGTTTCAGGCGCTGGTTTCGCCGACAAATCTCGGCACGCCGCGCCGTGCGGTCGTGGGCTGGGATTCGAACCGGCTGGCGATGGTGCTGGCCGTGCTGGAAACCCATGGCGGCATCCGGCTTTCGGGCCATGATGTTTATCTGAATGTGGCCGGCGGGCTGCGTGTGGCAGAACCTGCGGCGGACCTCGCGGTCGCGGCCGCGCTCGTCTCGTCGCTGACTGGCGCCGTGCTGCCAGGCGAGGCGGTCTATTTTGGCGAAATCGGCCTTTCGGGCGCCATTCGCCCTGTCTCGGTCACGCCTGCGCGGCTGAAGGAGGCGGCCAAGCTGGGCTTTGCCTCGGCTTTCTTGCCAGCCGCTGGCAATGAATCCACGGAGGCAGGAGGACTGTCGTTACGGACAATCAGCCATGTCGCCGATCTCGTCGCCGGGATTGCGGCTTCGGCACCGCGTCGCGAGCGCTCGGATGGGCGCGATGTGTCTCCAAGGCAGGGTGCGGGCCGCGGGCCATCATCCTCGAGGGGACAGGCAACCTCGCGTGCAAATGACTTCGAGCCCTAGGTGACGGGACAGGTTCGAGCCGCTATAGCGTCTCTCACGGTTTGCCCTTGCATGGGCAAGGCCCTTTTGTCGTCTGGACCAAGCGAGCGGCCCGCCAATGCCTGTAACCATTCTCGATCTGATTGTTGTCGGCGTTGTGCTGATCTCAGCGCTTCTTGCTGCCGTGCGGGGTTTCACGCGCGAAGTGCTGGCCATTGCCTCCTGGGGCGCCGCTGCCGCTGTCGCGTGGATTTTCCACCCGCAGCTCCTGCCCTTTGCTTCGCAGCACATCCCCAACAAGACCGTGGCGCTGGTGGCAGCGATTGCCGTGCTGTTTCTTATCACCTTGATCGTGGTGTCGCTGGTGACGGCGCGAATCTCGGATTTCGTGCTCGATTCGCGCATCGGTGCGCTTGACCGCACACTTGGCTTCATCTTCGGCAGTGCACGCGGGCTGCTGCTTTGCGTGGTGGGCTATCTGTTCTTTACAGCGCTCGTGCCGGAGAAGATGCAACCCGTCTGGGCGCGTGAAGCCAAGTCGAGGCCATTGCTGGCCGAGACGGGCAAGACCATTCTGGGAATATTGCCGCAGGATATCGATTCGGATTTTGTGAAGCGGATGCTGAAGACGCCGGAAGGCGACCCGGCCGAACCATCGACCGAAGAGCCGAAGACGCCTGCGACGCCTGGTTCAACCCCTGCGCCCAAGCGGACGGAAGCACCCGGCACGGTCGACCGGGCCGCTCTGCAGCGCACGATTGATGCGGCCAAGCTCAAGCCTTGAGCGAGTCCAAGCTGTTCAAATCTTGATCAGGCTCGTGCCTTGAGCGAGGCGTCAGACGGCCTGGTGACAGAGTTGTGAACAGGCCAGATCGACCAGTCTGTTGACGTGAGCTACGCCCGACATGACATGCCGTGGGTTCGAATTTGAAGACGGAAAGGCTGCTGCCATGCGCGACAACCCGTTGCTGACGGATTTTGATCCCAATGCGGACCGGCTGCGCGAGGAATGCGGCGTTTTCGGCATTTTTGGCCATGCCGATGCTGCAGCACTGACGGCGCTTGGCCTGCATGCGCTCCAGCATCGGGGCCAAGAGGCCGCCGGTATCGTTTCATTCGACAATGGCCGCTTTCATTCCGAGCGCCGTCTGGGGCTGGTGGGCGACACATTCTCGGATGCGAGCGTCATTGCGAAGCTGAAGGGCACGCAGGCCGTCGGCCATGTGCGTTACTCGACCACGGGTGAAACCATCCTGCGCAATGTGCAGCCGCTCTTTGCCGAGCTGTCTGGCGGCGGCTTTGCTGTCGCCCATAATGGCAACCTGACCAATGGCTTGAGCCAGCGCCGCGCGCTCATCCAGGATGGTGCCATCTGCCAGTCCACTTCTGACACCGAGGTGGTGCTGCATCTGGTCGCGCGCAGCCGCAAGGCGCATTTCGTTGACCGCTTTGTCGATGCGCTTCGCCAGATCGAGGGGGCCTATTCCTTTGTCGGCATCACCAACAAGAAGCTCGTTGGCGCGCGCGATCCGCTGGGCATCCGTCCGCTCGTTCTGGGCGAGCTGGATGGCGCGCCAATCCTGACATCGGAGACCTGCGCGCTCGACATTCTGGGCGCGCGCTTTGTGCGCGAGGTCGAGAATGGCGAAGTGATCGTCATTTCCGAAGATGGCATCGAGAGCCACAAGCCTTTCCCGCCCGTGACCGAGCGGCCCTGTATCTTCGAATACATCTACTTCGCGCGCCCCGATTCCATCATGAAGGGCGAGAGCATCTATGCGCGGCGCAAGCGCATGGGCGCCGAGCTGGCAGCCGAGGCGCCTGCCAAGGCAGATGTGGTTATCCCGGTGCCGGATTCGGGCGTGCCGGCAGCCCTTGGCTATGCCCAGGCCAGTGGCATTCCGTTCGAACTCGGCATCATTCGCAACCACTATGTCGGCCGGACCTTCATCGAGCCAACGCAGAAAGTGCGCGAACTGGGCGTGCGCCTGAAGCACTCCGCCAACCGCAGCGTGGTCGAGGGCAAGAGCATCGTGCTGGTCGATGATTCCATCGTGCGCGGCACCACCTCGTTCAAGATCGTGAAGATGATGCGCGAAGCCGGCGCGCGCGAGGTGCATTTCCGGATTTCCTCGCCGCCGATCACGCATCCGGACTATTACGGGATCGACACGCCGGACCGCGAGAAGCTGCTGGCTGCCACCCATACGCTGGAGGAGATGCGCGCCTTTGTCGGTGCTGACTCGCTTGCATTCCTGTCGATCGACGGCATCTACCGGGCTATGGGCCATGCGGGCCGCGACCCGGCAAAGCCGCAATTCACCGATCATTGCTTCACAGGCGACTATCCCACCCCGCTCACCGATCTCGTTGGTGAAGGCGCCAAGCAGCAATTGTCGCTGCTTGCCGAAGCAGGCTGATCCCAGACCATGACAAGACCTCTTGAGGGCAGGATTGCGCTTGTGACCGGCGCTTCGCGTGGCATCGGGCGAGCAGCGGCACTGGCCTATGCCTCGGCTGGCGCGCATGTCATCGCCGTGGCCCGCACCACCGGTGGGCTGGAAGAGCTGGACGACGACATCCGGGCGGCTGGCGGCACGGCCACGCTGGTGCCAGCCGATGTGACTGACGCCGAAGCCATCGAGCGGTTGGGCCCTGCCCTGCTGCAACGCTGGGGGCGGCTCGACATCCTGCTGGCGAATGCCGGCATTCTGGGTCCGCTGACGCCGCTGACCCATGCCAGCGTGAAAGAATGGTCGCAGGTGCTGGATGTGAACCTCACAGCCAACTGGCGGCTGCTGAAAGCGTGCGAGCCTGCGCTGAACCAGTCCGCCTCGCCGCGCGTGCTGTTCGTCTCGTCAGGTGCCGCGCACAAGTGCATGGCCTATTGGGGTCCGTATTCAGTGTCCAAGGCAGCGCTCGAAGCCATGGCGCGCACCTATGCAGCCGAGACGCAGACAGGCCCGATGCGGGTGATGATGGTCAATCCCGGCCCGCTGCGCACGAAGATGCGGGCGGATGCCATGCCGGGTGAAGACCCGCTGAGCCTGAAGACACCAGAAGACCTCGCACCCCATCTCGTCGCCATGGCTTCCGAGAGCTGGACCGAGACGGGCAAGATCTTCCATTTCCCGACCGAGCAGGTTCTGACGCCGCAAATGCCGGCTTAACGCCTGGTTTCTCCTCCCCTGCAAGGGGGAGGTTGGTTGGGAGTCAGTGGCGAGATATCTTGAGCGTCAAGCCCGCGACCTATACCCCCACCCCAACCCTCCCCCTTGCAGGGAGAGGGAGAACAAGGCGCGCAAGCGCGAGCTGATGTTCTCGCGCTACTCCGCCCTCAACCACCGCAGCAACGCCGCGCCATCGCCGCTCTCGACAGAATCCGCGATGCGCCTGCCGATGGCTGCACCGAACTTGTAGCCGTGACCCGAGCAAGCCGAGACTGCCGTGACGCAGCCCATCGTGGCTGACAGGAACTTGTGGTCAGCCGTGAAGGTGTAGGCGCAAGTGGCGACGCGCTTGACGCCATATTCCTTGATGCGGGCGAAGGGCGGCGCGAAATAGTCGCGAATGATTTCGCCTTCGCCCTCACGCGGCTCGCGCTCCTGATCGGGTGCCAGGGGGCGCTTGTGGACGCCAGCACCCACTTTGAGATCAGTGCCATCGACAGCGGGCAGCACATAGCCATCGACACTGCCGCCGACATCGACGATGGCGGGAGCGCTGGCCCAGGCAGCCTTCAGGTCATCAGGCGGATCAAGATAAGCGACGGCTGTGCGACAGGGCTTGAGCTGGCCAGCCAGCGCCGGGAACAGCTTCAGCGTCCAGGCGCCAGCCGTCACCACAATGCGATCAGCAACTAAGCGCGTATCATCAGCGAGCTGGACTGTTCCCTTGTCAGCATTGACCGAAACCACTTCCACGCCCGGTCGCAAGGCCACGCCCTTGTCCGCCAGCCAGCGCAGCAGATCAGCCGCAATGCGATCCGGAAACAGCGCGCCGCCTTCCGGGCTGAGATAGGCGTAGCGCAGCGTGGCAGCATCCAGGAACGGATAGCGTCGCGCGGCTTCCTGCGGCTCGAACAGCGCATAGGCCGTGCCCATCCGGTCCAGCCCCTCGCGGTATTCCTCGCCCTCATCGCCTTCAGTCTGAGAAATGCCCATGACGCCGCATTCGGCGAGGTGGCTGCGACCGAAATCGGCCCACATCTCGTCCCAGGCGCTGAACGCCTCCTGAATGGTGCGGGCATAGCCATCGGCCTTGCCATAGGCGCGCCGGATGATCCGGTGCTGGTCGCCCGAGGCGGCATAGCGGTTGGGAATGGTGGCTGCCTGCTCCAGCAGCGTGACGGTGTGCCCGCGTTTGGTCAGCGCCCAGGCGGTGGACAGCCCGGCAATGCCAGCACCCACAATGATGACTTTCATGGCAGAGCACGGCCTCCGGATGCCGGTTAGAGATCAGGCATCCTGACCTCAAGACCTGCCCTTGTCGAACGGGTTCTTGGTCGAGCGCATTGCCATGCGGATCGGCGTGCCCGGCAGGTCAAAATCCTGCCTTAGGCTGTTGACCAGATAGCGCACATAGGAGGTCGGCAGTGCATCGAGCTGGTTGCCGAACAGCGCAAACGAAGGCGGGCGCGCCTTCACCTGCGTCATGTAGCGAATCTTGATGCGACGGCCGGAAACGGCTGGCGGTGGATGGCTGCCCAGCACATTCTCCAGCCAGCGGTTGATCTTGGAGGTGGAGACACGCCGGTTCCAGACCTCGTAGGACGAGAACACCGCATGCATCAGCTTGTCGAGCCCCTCGCCCGCAAGCCCCGACAGCGGCACGACCTGCACGCCACGGATCTGCGGCAGCAGGCGGGTGGCCTCCTCGCGCAAAGTCGTCAGCAGGCCCTGCTTGTCAGCCACCAGATCCCACTTGTTCAGGCCGATGACGAGCGAACGGCCCTCGCGCTCGATCAGATCGGTGATCGAGAGGTCCTGCTTCTCGAATGGGATCGTCGCGTCCAGCAGCACGATCACCACTTCGGCAAAGCGGATGGCGCGCAGCGCGTCGGCCACCGAGAGCTTTTCCAGCTTGTCCTCGATGCGGGCGCGGCGGCGCAGGCCAGCCGTGTCGAACAGCTTGACGCCTCGGCCTTTCCAGACCCAGTCGACCGAAATCGTGTCGCGTGTGATGCCAGCCTCCGGGCCGGTCAGCAGACGATCCTGCCCGATCATGCGGTTGACCAGCGTCGACTTGCCAGCATTGGGACGCCCGACAATCGTCACCCTGAGCGGCTTGTTAGGGTCATCATCGTGGCTGGGCTCGTCGTCGCTGAGCGGCGCGACATCGGCAAACGGGTCTTCTTCCTCGTCATCGGCATGCGGATCGCCGACATAGGGGATGAGCGCGTCATAGAGATCGCCCATGCCGTCGCCGTGCTCGGCGGACACGGGGATCGGGTCGCCGAGACCCAGTGCATAGGATTCGAAGGTGCCCTCATTGCCTTTGTTGCCCTCGGCCTTGTTGGCCAGCAGGATCACGGGCTTGCCGGATTTGCGCACAAGATCGGCAAAAGGCTGGTCCATCGGCGTCAGGCCCAGCCGCGCATCGATGACGAAGAGCACGACATCTGCCGAAGCGATGGCCATCTCGGTCTGCGCGCGCATGCGGCCTGCGAGCGAGACGCGGTCTGCCTCTTCCAGCCCGGCCGTATCGACGATGGTGAAGGTCATCGGGCCGATGCGGCCCTCGCCCTCGCGACGGTCACGCGTCACGCCCGGCCGGTCATCGACCAGCGCGAGCTTCTTGCCGACCAGCCGGTTGAACAGCGTCGACTTGCCAACATTGGGGCGCCCGATAATGGCGACAATCGCGCTCAAGGGGCAACCGTCACGGGGCCGCCGCGCACCAGCGCCAGATAGAGATCGGTGCGCTGGCGCAGCACGGCGGGCGCGTCCTGATCGGTGATGATGGCATCGAACCAGCGCCCGGCCTCGTCGAACTGGTTGGCCTTCAAGGCCGCCACACCCAGCATCTCGCGCGCGGTATGGCGCCAGACATTGGCAGGCACCGCCAACGGCTCAAGCGTTGGCTTCAGCTCCGCATACGGCAACAGATCGACGCGCAACGTCCCAGCGCGCAGCCGGGCCAGATCGCGGAACGTGCTGCTCAGCTTGCTGTCGGCAGCGAGCGCATCAAAGGCCCCAGCGCCCGCCGCGCCATCGCGCTTGGCCGTTTCACCTGCCAGGCGGAAGCGCGCCACCAGCTGATAGCCCGGCGTGCCGGAAGCACCAATGGCCGCCAGCGCCGTCTCGGCATCTTCGGGCTTCGCATCACGTGACGCCTTCAGCGCCTGCTCGAACTGGGCGCCAAGGGCCTGCGCTTCCTTGTTTTTCTGGTTGGTCCAGAATTGCCAGCCTGCCATGGCGACCACGCTGAGCACCGCCAGCCCGATCAGGAGGTTGCCATAGCGCGCCCAGAAGGCCGACAGCTTGTCGCGCCGGACATCCTCATCAACTTCACGAAAAATATCGACCATGGTGTCCCGGTTCCGGCGCGGGGCTTGCGGCCCGCTCATTGCAGCGCCAGCGGTTAGCATGATGCGGGCGCGAAGGCGAGCGTTTGGGGCATCCCTTGTGTCCCCTTCCCCTGCAAGGGGGAGGCCGGGTGGGGGTCAGGACCGGGCGAGATATAGCCTGTGCGCGTCTGGCACCCCCGCGATCGGAC
>JANMMX010000089.1:0-9641 GCA_031373605.1 Allobosea sp.
TAGCGCAAGCACATGGCGAAGGACCCGATCATCGCGATCGGATTGGCGAGTGACTTGCCGGCAATGTCAGGCGCGGAACCGTGCACGGGCTCATAGAGCGCCTTGCGCTTGCCGGTTTTCGCGTCTTCGGCACCCAGCGACGCGGAGGGCAGCATGCCGAGCGAACCTGTGAGCATCGCTGCCACGTCCGAGAGACTGTCGCCAAACAGGTTGTCGGTAACAATCACGTCGTACTGCTTGGGCCAGCGAACCAACTGCATGGCGCAATTGTCGGCCAGCACATGCTCCAGCTCGACATCGGCATAGTCGGCTGCATGGAGGGCGGAGACCACCTGCTTCCAGAGCACGCCAGTCTTCATCACGTTGTTTTTCTCGGCTGACGAAACCTTGTTGCGGCGCTTGCGGGCGAGTTCAAACGCGACGCGGGCGATGCGGTCGATCTCGCCGGTGGTGTAGACCTGCGTGTCGACGCCGCGCTTCGAGCCATCTTCCAGCGTCACGATTTCCTTCGGCTCGCCGAAATAGACGCCGCCGGTCAACTCGCGCACGATCATGATGTCGAGGCCTTCGACGACCTCCGCCTTGAGCGAGGAGGCCGAAGCCAGCGCCGGATAGCAGATGGCGGGGCGCAGGTTGGCAAACAGGCCCAGATCTTTGCGCAGGCGCAGAAGCCCTGCTTCCGGCCGGTGCTGATACGGCACATCGGCCCATTTTGGCCCGCCAACTGCGCCAAACAGCACGGCATCGGCGGCTTGCGCCAGTGCCATGTCGCTCTCGCTGATGGCCGCCTTGTGCGCGTCATAGGCTGCGCCGCCGACCAGGCCTGTCTCCAGCGCGAAGGAGGCGACGCCTGCCTTTTCGAACCAGCTGACGATCCGCTCGACCTGGGTCATCACTTCGGGGCCGATGCCATCGCCTGGCAGGAGGAGGAGCTTGTGGGTGGCCATGGTCATCTCGCTGTCGGAAACACAAAATTGAGGCTGCTGGCAGACGTCATCCGCGCTGCAAGCAAATGTTGATGAGCGCTGCTTAGTGTCGGGCGTGCGGCGTGGCAAGCTCGGCGCGCGGTGTTTGCGGGCGAGATGGCACGCATTGTGAATTGTCTTTTGTGCACCGGCCTTTCCGTTTCAACGCGGCACAGGCCTGCTCGAAAATGGGAAACATGCCGATGTCGCGTCTCAAGACCGCCGGGTTCATCGTTGGATTGTCGGCCCTTCTGGTCGGTGGCGGCTGGATCGCTGCATCACAGGCCAATGTCCCCGGCAGCGGCAATGCCGAGATTGCGGCGATGCATTTCCAGCCCTATGCGCCGCAGAAGGTGGTCTACCACGTCAATGAGAGTGGCGGTCTGTTTGACCGCAGCTACAAGAACCTGCTGCAGATCGCCCGCAACCATGTCGATGCCGTGGGCAAGGACTGGCTTGATCTGCGCATCGTGCTGCAGGGCGATGGTGCAGGCCTGCTGATGAGCGCGCGCAAGAACCCCGAGCTTGCCCGCCACATTGACGAGCTGAAGCGTGATGGCGTGAAGATCGTGATCTGCCGCTCGACCCTGACACTGCGCCGCATCGATCCTGACACGAAGATGTATGATCTCGCCCGCAGCGACATCGTGCATTCCGGCGTCGGCGAAGCGACGGCGCTGGTGCAGCAGGGCTATGTGTATCTCAAGCCGATCCATTGAGGGTTGACGACAAGGCTGCGCTGGCACGCCGGTGCCTGACCGGGCAACTGGACGCCCTGTTTTGCCTCTGCTAGTGCCGGTTCATGACAAGCGGTCCTGAGCATCTCTGCGCACGACGACGACTCGGCTGAGCTGGCTGCCTGTGTTGGCAGCATCCCATGCCTGTCTGTCGCTTCTCTGCTCGTCCGGTGCGCTGCCCATGTCCTCGCTGTCTCTCGCCATCCGCCATGAACTGCCTTCCGACGATGCTGCCATCGAGCGGCTCCATGCGCGGGCCTTCGGGCCGGGCCGCTATGCGCGGACCGCTTTCCGGCTGCGCGAAGGTGGCGGCGGGCATGACCGGGACATGTCTTTTGCGGCCCATGTCGGCACGTTTCTGGTCGGCTCCATCCGGCAGATGCAGGTCGAGGTGGCCGGACAGCCAGCACTGATGCTGGGGCCGCTGACAGTGGACCCGGCCTTTGAGGGGCGCGGCATTGGCGGCGCATTGATGGAGCGCGCCATTCTGGCTGCGCGCGAAGCGGGGCACAGCCTCATCCTGCTGGTGGGTGACGGGCCCTATTATGCGCGCTTCGGCTTCCGCATGGTGCCGATGGGCCAGATCGTGCTGCCCGGCCCGGTCAATCCCGAGCGGTTTCTCGGGCTGGAGCTTTTGGCGGGGGCGCTTGCGGCGAGCCGTGGACTGGTGACGGCCAGACGACAGGCGCTGGCCTGATCCAGGTGCCAGCGCGTATCAGGCGCGCTTGAAGCGGCGGCCACTCTCGCCCAGCCAGCCTGCCACCAGCGCCCCAAAGAGCAGCGCGAGGCCAATCAGCCCCAGGAAAAGCGGCGAGACGGAGATGCCGCGCACGATGGCGGAATCGGTGATGCGCAGGCCGATCCAGTCGGCGCCTGCATATTGCGTGCCCGAGCGCACCGGCACGATGCGCGGCAGGCTGATCTCGCTGCCACTCTCCTGCCCGATGCGACGTGTTGCACCCGACGTGGCACGCGCCAGCGGCTCAAGCCGCTGCGGATCGCTGATGACATCGACCAGCTCGCGCGGATTGTCCGGGCCAACACTGGCAAATGCGGTCAGGCTGTCGCCGGTCAGCTTGTGCAGGCCGAATTCACTGGCAACATAGCGCGCCGTGAACAGGCCGGGCCGCCCGGCTTCCAGCGGCACGGTGCGCACCACGCCATCGGGGCCTGTGATGGTGAGAGGCGCAGGCGCATCGCCCAGCGTCTGGCGCTCGATCTCGATGGTGCGGCCGCGTGCAGTAGCGCGCAGCGCTTCCTCCTCCAGCTCCGGCTCCTTCATCAGCCAGTGGCCGAGACGGCGCAGCAGATCGAGATGGGGGCCACCTTCGCGGAAGCCGCGCGCCCAGAGCCAGGCGTGATCCGACAGGAAGAGCGCGACGCGGCCCTTGCCCTCGCGGCCCAGCATCAGCAGTGGCTTGTCGCCCGGGCCACTCATGACCGTGGAGCCCGAACGGGCGGTGGCGCTGACCATGCGCAGCCACTCGCCCCAGCGCGGCGGCTCGACTTCCGAGCCAGGCAGATCGCGCGTCACCGGGTGGCGCTGGCCGGGCGGGCTGACACGGGCGCGGAACGCCTCGTCTATGACGCGCCCATCGGGCAGACCCGGCAGGATGGCACTGAGTGGCGTGCGCGCCAGGCTCTGCGTGCCCGCGAACTCGGGGCCAGAGGCAATCAGCAGCGCGCCACCTTCGCGCACATAGCGCACGATATTGTCGAAATAGGCCATCGGCAGGATGGACTGGTTGGCGTATCGGTCAAAGATGATGAGGTCGAATTCCTTGATCTTGACCTGAAACAGCTCGCGCGTCGGGAAGGCGATCAGCGACAGCTCGTTGATCGGTGTGCCGTCCTGTTTTTCAGGCGGGCGCAGAATGGTGAAATGCACCAGATCGACATTGGCATCGGCTTTCAGCAGGTTGCGCCAGGTGCGCTCGCCGGGATGGGGTTCGCCCGAGACCAGCAGCACGCGCAGCTTGTCGCGCACGCCCTCGATGGTCACGACAGCGCGGTTGTTGGCCAGCGTCAGCTCGTTTTCCAGCGCCTGCGCTTCGATCTCGACGACGTTGGGGCCGCCACGGTCGATGCGGACATTCAGTGTCACGCTTTCGCCAGCGCGCACCTGCTGGCGGTTGATGATCTGCCCGTCACGGCGCACGACGATCTCGCCACGGCCCGGGCCGCCTTTCTCGTTCATGCGGATGCGGATGGGCTGATCCTTGCCGACAATGCCGAAGCGCGGCGTGTCGATGAGCGCGATCTGCCGGTCGATCTCGCGTTCGCGGCCTGTCACCAGCAAGTGCAGCGGTGCCTTCAGGCCGAGCACTTCGGGCATTGCGGGCGCATCATGTGCCAGCCCGTCTGTCAGCAGGATGGCACCTGCCACACGATCTGCCGGCACATCGGCGAGGCTGGCCGAGAGTGCTTCGAAAAGCCGCGTGCCATCGCCTGTTCCAGCGGTATCGGAAACCTCGACAAAGCGCGCCTCGATGTCGGGCATGCCCTTGAGCTGGCGCTCCAGCGCCTCGCGCGCCTTCTCTGTCTGCTGGGTGCGGTCCGAGAGCCGGTTCGAGGCCGAGCGGTCGACCACCACGGTGACGATGTCCTTCACCCGCTCGCGATCCTCGAAGACCAGCGAAGGGTCAGCCAGGGCCAGCGCCAGAACGCCGAGCGCCAGAGCGCGCAGGATCGCAGCCTTGCCGGACAGCACCAGCGCCATGCCTGCGGCAAGCGCGGCAGCAACACAAAGCGCGATCAGCCAGGGCAGGGCAACCAGTGGCGAGAAGGAGAGGCTCCACATGGCGCTACTGCCCCAGCCGTTCGAGGAGGGCGGGCACATGCACCTGATCGGCCTTGTAGTTGCCGGTGAGCGCATACATCAGGATGTTGACCCCGGCACGGATCGCCATTTCGCGCTGGCGCATGTCCGTGCCTGACAGAGGCAGCAGCGCCTCGCCGCGCTTGTTCGTGGCCCAGGCGGCGGCAAAGTCATTCGAGGTGATGATGATGGGCGAGACGCTGTCGCCGGCGCGGGCCGGGCGGTTGCCGTCCTCGCTGGCGGGCGGCAGCACCTCGATCCAGGTCTGGCCTGTGGTGTAGCGACCGACGAAGCTGTCGAGGATGTAGAAGGTCTTTGTCAGCACATGGTCGCGCGGCACTGTTTCCAGCTCGGGAAAGTCGAGCGTCTGCAGCATGCGCCGGAGCTGCTGGCCTTCCGGCGTGGCGCCGCCGCCGGGACGTGCCACCATGGCGTCGCGCGTGTCGAAAATGACCAGCCCGCCGCCCTTCATGTAGGCCTCGAGCTTGCGCAAGGTGTCCGCCCCCGGCACAGGGCGGCCGGCCACAATGGGCCAATACAGCACGGGGTAGAAGGCCAGTTCGTCGCGCTCGATGTTGACGCTGACGGGATCGCCCGCTTCCAGCGCGGTGCGGGTGGCCATCACATAGGTGAGGCCTTCCAGCCCCGCTTTCGAGACCTCGTCCGTCGCGCGGTCCCCCGTGATGACGAAGGCCAGCCGTGTCATGTTGCCGGCATTGACCATCTCGCGGCTGAGCGGCGGGCGGGTATCGGGGTTGGCGGGTGCAGAGTTGGCGGGTGTCTGGGCGACGGCCTCATCCCGAACCGCCATTGTTGCCAGCAGGCCGAACGCCAGAACCGCGGTCGCCGCTTTCAGGGCGCCGCGCCGCAACCGGCCGCCGAGCCAGAGCGTGGCCAGCGTGTCGGCCAGCAGCAGCAGCAGCGCCAGCACAAGCAGCATGGGGCGCAGGTCGCGCGCGATCGGCTTGTCCACCGGCAGGATCGTCGCGCCCAGGCTGGCGAAATCCAGCGCTGTCAGCTGGCTGTCCGGCAGCAGCGTGTTGACCGCGAGTGTGCCGGCAGCCGGGCCATAAAATCCCGGCGGATGCACGAGCGTGGCGCGTCCGGCATAGGTGCGGGCGAGAGGCTGCGCGGTGGGCGGTGGTGAACGGAAGGCGCCGCTGCCATCGAGCACGCGGGTGGGGGACAGGGTTTCCACGCGGGCTTCCTCGCCTCCGATGGTTTCAGGCAAGGCATTGCCGGACAGGTCCACAATGCGGCGCAGGATGTCGACGAACAGGCCCGACAGCGGCAAGTTCGACCATGTCGTGTCGGCGGTGACATGGGCCATGACGATCAACCCGTCGCCGCGCCGATCACCAGTGATGACCGGGGTGCCGTCTTCAAGTGCTGCCCAGGTCTTGCGGGTGAGGTCGGCCTCCGGCTCGGCCAGAATCTGGCGGATGACGCGCACCTCCTCGCGCTGGGACAGACCGTTCAGCGGGCTTTCGCGCGTGAACGGTGCCAGCCGCTTCGGTGCATCCCAGGAGAGTGCGCCACCAAGGCTGCGGCCGCCGCGGCGCAACCTGACCGGTGTCAGATCATCGGCTGCCGAGGCCAGCCTCGGCCCGGCAAAACGCAACAGCACGCCGCCGCGCTCGACAAAGGCAGTAACCTTCGCCGAGGTGTCGCGATCCAGCGCGCCAATATCGGCGAGGATCAGCACGCCGGGATTCTGCGCCAGCAACTCACCGACCGGGTCGGCCGAGCCTGCGCGCGCCTCACGGATTTCAGCGAAGGGCGCCAGCGCGCGTGCGACATAGTAGGTCGGTGAGAGGAGCGGCTGCGCGGTATCGACCGACGCGCCGGAAATCAGGGCCACGCGGCGCCGCTTGGACCGGTCATCCACCAGCGCGACCGCACTGGCGGAGCGCTCGCCCGCGATTTCGAGGCGCGAGACAGCATTGCGCACCTCGATGGGCAGGCGCAGGCGCGCCGTGGTCTGCAATTCGGAGCCGCTGAAGCTGAAGGGCGCCTCGCCCAATGGCAGGCCCTTGATGTCGAGCGCGCGCACCTGGCCCTCCTGGGGGGTGGCGGGGCTGGCGCGCAACACTCGCACGCTCAGCGCGCTGGCGAGATTTTCGGGCTGTGCCAAGGCCAGCTGCGAGGGCTGGCCGGAGTGGATCACCAGCCGGTGCGGCCGCGCGATCTCTGTCAGCCGCGCCAGCATGGGTGCCTCGTCGGCCACCGCGATGCCATCGCTGATCCAGACGATTTCGGCAGCTGTCGTGGTGCGCAGAAAAGCCTCGATGCGGTCAAGATGCGGCAGGCGGTCTGGCGCGTGGGGTTGCAGCGGCAGGGCACGCAGACGGTCCAGCGCCGCTTGCGGCTCTGCCAAGATCAGCTCGACTGGCGCCTCGGCCAGACCTGCGAGCGCGATGCCGCGCCCCTCGCGACCGGCGGCCAGAATGCGGCTCTCGGCCAGCGCCAGGCGCTGCGCCCAGTCGCGCGAGGCGCCAAAGCCATTGTCGACCAGCAGCACCAGCGGGCCGGTGACCTTGGTTGCCTCGCGGCTCGGGTTCCAGATCGGGCCAGACACGGCGAGGATCGCCAGTGCGGCCACAGTCATGCGCAGGGCAAGCAACCACCAGGGCGTGCGGGCCGGTGTCTCGCGCCTGGCCAGCAGGTCCTGCATGATCTTCAGCGGCGGAAAGTCGATGCGCTGCGGCCTTGGCGGCGTGACGCGCAGGATCAGCCAGAGCACGGGCAGCAGCGCCAGCGCGATCAGCACGAGCGGGGCTGTGAAGCCGAGGGGAAGGGCGCTGAACATGCTGGCGGCTACCTTCCTGCCGTGCCGCGTGCGGCGGCAATCAGCGTGGTGAGGCGCAGCAGTGCTTCACTGGCGGGCCTGTCGGTGCGGTGGAGCGTCAGCGTCCAGCCAGCCGCGCGGCAGGCCTTGGCGATGGAGTCGCGATGCTCGGCAAGGCGCGCCCGATAAGCCTCGCCCCAGCTGCCGGCATCGCCGACGCGCAGAGTCAGCCCGTCCTCAAGATCAGCGAGTTCGGCCTGCCCGCTGAAGGGGAATGTTTCCTCGATCGGGTCGGCAATCAGCAGCAGGTGCCCGCGCGCGCCGTCAGCGGCCAGCGTTGCGATGCGCGCGGCAAAATCGGCTGCGGGCGTCAGCCCGTCGGTCACGATCACGGCTTCGGCCAGCCGGGGCAGGGGCAGGGCGGGCGGCATGTCAGCCGTGGTGCCGGCTGCATCCGCGCTGATGGCCTGGGCAAGACGCTCCACGATTTGCCGCGAGGCCGTTGGCCGCATCAGGCCGATATGGCCGACGCGTTCGCCAGCTTCCACCAGCGCTTCGGCCATGGCCAGTCCGCAGACCAGTGCGCGGTCCACTTTCGAGGCCTGCGCGAGCTGCGACTGGAAACCCATCGAGGCGGAGCGGTCGATCCAGAGCCAGACGGAATGCGAGGCTTCCCATTCGCGCTCGCGCACGAAAAGGTGGCCGTCACGGGCTGAACGGCGCCAATCAATGCCGGAGGATGATTCGCCCGCCACCAGCGGGCGGTATTGCCAGAAGGTCTCGCCCGGCCCGGCACGGCGGCGGCCATGGAGCCCGTGCAGCGCGGCAGAAACGCGGCGTGCCTCCAGCACAAGGCGCGGCAGGCGCGCGGCAATGTCGAGCGCATCGCGCACCACCGGCAAGGCCGGCTGGCGTTGTGCTGCCTCGAGAACCCGCGCTTGCGCCATTCGTCCGGCCTTAGCCGAGTTTCTTGACCAGCTGCGCAATCAGCGCTTCGGTCGTCTCGCCATCGGCTCGCGCCGCAAAGCTGAGGGCAATGCGGTGTTTCAGCACCGGCACGGCAAGCGCGATGACGTCATCCACCGAGGGTGCAAGCCTGCCTTCGGTGAGGGCGCGGGCGCGCGCGGCCAACGTCAGCGCCTGGCTGGCGCGGGGGCCAGGCCCCCAGGCGAGCTTGGCGGTGACGGCCTTGTCGCCTTCGCCGGGACGGGCAGAGCGCACGAGATCGAGAATGGCCTCGACCACCTGCTCGCCCACCGGAAGGCGGCGCACCAGGCGCTGGATCGACATCAGGTTCTCGGCTGTCATGGCAGCGACTGCGGTGTGCTCCTGCACGCCTGTCGTTTCCACCAGAATGCGGCGCTCGGCGTCGCGATCCGGATAATCGACATCGATCTCGAGCAGGAAACGGTCAAGCTGCGCCTCGGGCAGGGGGTAGGTGCCCTCCTGCTCGATGGGATTCTGCGTGGCCAGCACATGGAAGGGTTTGGGCAGGTCATGCCGCTCGCCCGCCACCGTCACGTGATGCTCCTGCATCGCCTGAAGCAGCGCCGATTGCGTGCGCGGGCTGGCACGGTTGATCTCATCGGCCATCAGCAACTGGGCAAAGACCGGGCCCTTGATGAAGCGGAAATGGCGCTTGCCCTCGGCTGACTCGTCCATGACCTCGGAGCCGAGAATATCCGAGGGCATCAGGTCCGGCGTGAACTGCACCCGCCGCGCGCTGAGGCCAAGCACCGTGCCAAGCGTCTCGACCAGTCGCGTCTTGGCGAGGCCAGGCACACCGACGAGCAGGCCATGGCCTCCGGCCAGCACCGTGACCAGCGAAAGGTCCACCACCTTCTGCTGGCCGAAGATGACCTTGCCGATCTCGGTGCGTGCGGCCTTGATGCTGTCGAGCGCGGCCTCGGCTGCATCAAGCACAGCTTTGTCGAGCGTGATCGGCTCTGCGACCGGCTGGCCTTTTGCGGATGACGCCATCATGCTCTCCCTTGATGCTCGACTTTGGCTCTGCACTGTGGACGGGCTGGAGCACCCGCTCAAGGGGGCATATCAACGCGCTCCACACCAGTGACGATCACGATTATGTGGAGTTGATGGCAGAGCTGTCTTTGAGCTGTCATGACAATTGGCATCAATGTTGCTGCCAGAGGGCTGAAAACACAGGCAATGGCTGAGATTTCAGGCAAAACACCGCCGATGACAGGTGCGATGGAGCAGCTGATGGCGCAGCTTGGCCCGGCGGCCCAGCGCGGATTGCCGCCGGTCGAGCGCTGGAACCCGGCATTCTGTGGCGACATCGACATGCGAATCGCCAGCGACGGCACCTGGTT
>JANMMX010000465.1:0-4893 GCA_031373605.1 Allobosea sp.
GTGCACATGATCGAGACGATCAACAAGATCGTGCGCACATCGCGCCAGATGCTGCACGAGATTGGCCGCGAGCCGACGCCGGAAGAGCTGGCCGAGAAGCTGGCCATGCCGCTGGAAAAGGTCCGCAAGGTTCTCAAGATCGCGAAAGAGCCGATCAGCCTCGAGACGCCAATCGGCGACGAGGAAGATTCGCATCTGGGCGATTTCATCGAGGACAAGAACGCGATCCTGCCCATCGATGCGGCGATCCAGAGCAACCTGCGCGAGACCACGACCCGTGTGCTGGCCTCGCTCACGCCGCGCGAAGAGCGCGTGCTGCGCATGCGCTTCGGCATCGGCATGAACACCGACCACACGCTGGAAGAGGTGGGCCAGCAGTTCTCGGTGACCCGCGAGCGCATTCGCCAGATCGAGGCGAAGGCGCTGCGCAAGCTGAAGCACCCGAGCCGGTCACGGAAGCTGAGGAGCTTTCTGGACAATTGAGGGTGATGGGCGATGCCGACGGTTGCGCTGTTTTATGGCATCGCCATTCGGATGTATTGTGACGACCACAACCCGCCGCATTTCCACGCGAGCTATGGGAATGCGCAGGCTGCCTTCCGGATCTCTGACGGAGGGCTGATGGCCGGGGAGTTGCCACCCACCGCCGAAAAGCTCGTCCGCGACTGGGCTGCGCTCCGGCGGGCGGAGTTGGATGCGAATTGGCAACGTGCTATTGCTTTTCAGGGTTTGCTGAAGATTGCAGGGCCAGATCAGGAATGAACACGCTCCGGTTGGTAGATGTCTTGAAATTGAAAGCCCTGCCGGAGTTTCGGCTTTGGCTGCGTTTCAGCGATGGGTTCGAGGGCATCCGTGATCTGTCTGATCTGGTCGCGCGTCCTGGTGAAATGCTTGAGCCGCTGAAGGAAGCAGACTTTTTCGCGCGGGCTTTTGTGGAGATGGGTGCACCGACGTGGCCGAATGGCTTCGATCTCGATCCTACCAATCTCTATATGCAAATGGAAAAAGCGGGACAGCTCAGTCGTTCGGCAGCCGCTTAAGCCTTGGCACAGGGGCCCTGCAAGCTGAAGCACCCCAGCCGGTCACGGACGCTGAGGAGCTTTCTGGACATTTGAGGGCTCACAGATTTGTCATTCCTGGCGCTGCCAATCTGCGCCCGGAATGAACGAAGCTCGATTGCTCCTCCCCCCACTTCCTGCCATGTTCTGCCTCCAACCGGCGAGGCACCCCATGATCCGTATTGCCACCATCACGACAGCTCTGCTGGCCTCTCTGTGCGCGGCCAGTGCGGCCGAGATCCGCGTCATGACGACGGGGGCACCCAAGCAGGTGGTCCAGACTGTGGCCACCGGGTTCGAGACGGCCACCGGACACAAGGTCACTTTCATTCAGGACACGGCAGGTGGCGTTCGCCGCCGCATCGAGGCGGGCGAGGCCGCTGACATCATTGTCGCGACACCTGATGTGCTCAACGTATTGACGACGGCCGGCAAGGTTGCGCCGGGCTCTCAGGTCGATTTTGCCCGCACGGGCGTCGGTGTTGGCATCAAGGAGGGGATGGCGAAGCCTGACATCTCGACGACCGAGGCTTTCAAGCGTTTTCTGGCTGAAACACCATCGATTGCCCTGCCTGATCCGCGTGCGGGGGGCACCAGCGCAGTCTTTCTTGCTGGCCTGTTCGAGCGGCTGGGCGTCAAGGACATGGTGGCGGCCAAGGCCAAGCTTCAGGCAGGCGGTTATGCGGCCGATCTGATCGTCAAGGGCGAGGCCGTGGCGGTCATCCATCAGATCAGCGAGATCCTTCCCGTGAAGGGCGTGACGCTGGTTGGCCCGTTGCCTGCCGACATCCAGCTCATCACGACCTACGCAGCTGCTTTGCCCGCTGGCACGACAGCAGAGCCTGCCCGTGCCTTTCTTGCCACTCTGGGCGGTGATGCAGGGTCAGCGGCGGCAAAGGCTGCGGGCATGGACCTGGTGCGCTGAGGAGCCAACATGTCGCCCGAATTCTGGATCACCACACTCATCGTCGTCGCCTCCCCCGGCACAGGTGCTGTCTACACCATTGCCACGGGCCTTGGACGTGGCAGCAAAGCCAGCGTGCTCGCGGCTTTTGCCTGCACCTTGGGCATCATCCCTCATCTGATCGCGGCGATGATGGGGCTGGCGGCCTTGCTGCACACTTCGGCGCTGCTGTTCGACCTCGTGAAATATGCAGGCGTTGCCTATCTGCTCTGGATGGCATGGCAGACGCTTCAGCAGCAGGGCGCGATGCGGATGGATGCTGACGCGACGCCGCGCTCCAGCTGGCGGGTGATTGCCGATGGCATTGCGCTCAACCTGTTGAACCCGAAGCTCTCGATCTTCTTCGTCGCGTTCCTGCCCCAGTTCATGGACAAGACTGCTGCAAGCCCGCTTGTCGAGATGCTGCTGCTGAGCGGCGTTTTCATGGGCATGACCTTCGTCATCTTCGCGCTTTACGGGCTGTTTGCCGCAGCCATGCGCGACCACGTCATCAGCCGCCCCGCTGTCATGGCCTGGCTTCGCCGCTCATTTGCGGCCGCTTTCGGCTCCCTGGCCGCGCGGCTGGCTTTCACCGAACGCTGAGGAGAGCGAGCCGATGACCTCGTTACGGATCGAAGTGTCATGCATCGACATATTCAGCCAGACTGGTGGGAGCGGGCACGGGTAAATTGTCGGCCTTCAACCCGTCAATGTGAAATCTGATTGCCTCGCCAATTTCCTTTTCCACCTCGGCAACCGTTTCTCCAGTTGCGATGCAGCCCGGAAGGTCTGGCACATAGGCTGAAAAATTTGAAGCTGCTTTCTCGATCACTATGGCATAGCGCATCAAAGCGTCTCCTTCAGGCCTGCCTGTTTCAGGATGCTATTCAATGTTCCCGGCGCGATGTCGTCAGATGCTTTTCCTGCGATGGTTGCGCGTCCAGCCTTTATCGCATGTTTGTATTGCCTGTGGCTGCCTCTCGTGGCAACCAGCCTCCAGCCGTCATCTTCCAAAAGCCGTATGATGTCGCGCACTTTCATTGTCGGCCAAACGTCTGTTCATCGAGACTTGTGTGTAGCAAAAATCCTCTCTTGGCAGAAGCCAGTTGGCCTTGCGATCACGCATATGCACTGTTGTCCTGCAGATCTGGATCAAAAATATGTCCTTCTTCAAGAAGCTGTTTGGTGGCAAATCGTCTGAACCTGAAGCGCAAAAAGGCCCCACGCTGGAGCATGCGGGCTTTCTCATCCGCGCAACGCCGTTTCGCGATGGCGGGCAGTTTCAGCTCTCGGGGATCATCGAAAAGGAGATTGGCGGCGAGTTGAAGACCCACAGCTTCATCCGCGCCGACAAGTTTCCTTCTTTTGAGGATGCCGCGCAATTTGCTCTGACCAAGGGCCGCCAGATCATCGACGAGCGCGGTGACGCGATGTTTGGCTGATCGCCGCTTAATCTTCCCGCGTCAGCTTCGGCGGCACGGGCCTGGGGCGGCCCTCGTCATCCACGGCGACGAAGACGAAGGTGGCCTCTGTCACCTTGTCGCGATGCATCGTCTGGAAGCGCTGCGCCCAGGCCTCGATATGAATCGTCATCGAGGAGCGGCCGACACGCTCCACATCGGTATAGACGCAAAGCACATCGCCCACCTTCATCGGCTGGTGGAAGGTCATGGCATCGACCTTGACCGTGACGACGCGGCCTTGCGCGCGCTCCACGCCGGCAATGCCGCCTGCCTGGTCCATGCGCGCCATCACCCAGCCGCCGAAGATGTCGCCATTGGCGTTGGTGTCGGCCGGCATGGCGCTGATGCGCAATGTCAATTCACCGCGCGGCTTGATAGGGGCAATCTGGTCAGTCATCGCGGCTCCTGGTGTCTTCGACATGAAAGGCATGCATCACCCGGTGCAGCAGCGGCGCCAATGCCAGCCCGGTCGCCACGACAATGAACAGGCCCGAGAACAGGGCATAGAGCCCGGCAAACAGCTTGCCGCCCGTGGTCTTCAGCTCCGCCACCGGCCCCATGCCGGACAGGATCATCGCGGCGTTCAAGAAAGCATCGGTGGTGCTCATGCCTTCGGTCAGGCCATAGCCCGCCATGCCGATGGCGAGGCCGCCAACCGCCAGCATCAGCCAGAGCGAGAGCGCACGCACCATCCGCCACAGGAAACTGTGAACAGGGATGACCTTTTCGCTGCGGTGCTCGAACTGGGTGATGCCGCGCATGGCTGGCTTGCTGCCTCCGGTCCTTGGCTTCAAAGCGCCTTCCTGACAAGCGCGGCACCTTCCGCCAGCGCCTTCAGCTTTGCATAAGCGACATTGGTCGGCATCGGCGCCATGCCGCAATTGGTGCAGGGGTAGAGCCTCTCGGGCGCGACATACGCCATGGCGGCGCGGATGGTGGCTGCCACCTGCTCTGGAGTCTCGACCGTGTCAGAGGCGACATCGATGGCGCCCACCAGCACATCCTTGCCCTTCAGCAGGCCCATGAGTTCGATGGGCACGCGCGAGTTGCGGCATTCCAGCGAGACCTGATCGATCCGGCTGGCGGCAATCACCGGGAAGGTCTCCTCATAGTGGCGCCATTGCTCGCCAAGCGTGCCCTTCCAGTCGATGTTGGCCTTGATGCCGTAACCATAGCAGATGTGGATGGCCGTGGTGCAGGTCAGCCCCTGCGCCGCGCGCTCGACCGCGGCCATGCCCCATTCGGCGACCAGCGGCATGTAGACGTTGAAGGCCGGCTCATCGAACTGGACGACATCGACGCCGAGCCTCTGCAGCTCAAGCGCTTCCTCGTTCAGCGCTTCGGCAAAGGCAAAAGCCAGGTCTTCGCGGCGGCCATAATGGGCGTCGGCAATGGTATCGACGATGGTCATCGGGCCGGGCAGGGTGAA
>JANMMX010000347.1:0-12741 GCA_031373605.1 Allobosea sp.
GACATCATGGCGCTCGCCATTCGCGTCAATGATTTCCTTTCCGGCCTCTTTCTCGGCGCCGGCATCCGCCTTGTCGATTTCAAGATCGAATGCGGCCGCCTGTTCGAGGGCGAGATGATGCGCATCGTCGTGGCTGACGAGATCAGCCCCGATTCCTGCCGTCTCTGGGACATCAAGACCAAGGACAAGATGGACAAGGACCGCTTCCGCCGCGACATGGGCGGGCTGATCGAGGCCTATTCCGAGGTTGCGCGCCGCCTCGGCATTCTGGCCGAAAACGAGAAGCCGGGGGCCGCCGGGCCAAGGCTGGTTCAGTAATCAAGGCTTTCCAAGGGAATGGCTGAGATGACTGCCGCCCTGACACGAGACATTCTATCAGGACGGGGGCCTTCGCGCCCCCGTTCGCGTTTTCGTTTGGCGCTGGCTTTCGCCCTGCTGCTGCCTCTGGCCTCCTGCGGTGCATTCGGGCCGGGGCTCGCGGGGCTTCCGGCCGCGGATGGCTGGACGCCGCTGCCGCTGCGTGACTGGCTGATCGAGGACAGTTTCCGCCCGCACACTGTCGTGATCTGCCGCAAGGAGACGTGCCCTGCGCCTGCAATGGTGGCTGTCTTCGAAGCCAGCGGCAAAGAGGCCGAAGCCTACGCCCGCATGATTGCGCATGATCCGACGCGTCTGATCCAGCGCCCTGCCAACACAGAAACAACGGCGCCGCGCAAAGCCACGAGGCCGGCAAAGAAGCCGGCCCATCCCGGCAGCACCACAACGACCGAGCGGTTGACGGCTGATGGCCTGGAAGGCCAGCGCATCACGATCACTGCAAAAAGCGCCGATGTCCGCGCCGTCAGTGCCGTGATCCTGCAGAAACGTCATGGCAAGGGCCTGACCATCGTGCTGGCCGTGACCGCCGACCGCGACAATGCGCTGGCTTTCGCCAAGGCGGGGATGGGCGGGCTCTGGTAGAAGATGCGCTTCGCGAAGGTTTGTTGCGCTGGGTCCCGGATCGGGTTCCGCTTGCGCTCCACCCGTCCGGGAATCGATTTCCGGGGCCATGCAGCGCCAGCGGAATGGAACCCGGAATCCAGCGCAAGAACGCGCCGCGCCAGCAGCACTTGATGCTCTCGCTAGCGCAATGCGCCGGTGAAAACTCCAACAACACGGTTGAGTGCGGCCTGATTCCCGCTTAAGCGGTTCTGCATCAAGCCTGCGCGAGGAGCCTTCATGAAAGCCCGTGTCACCGTCACCCTGAAAACCGGCGTGCTGGACCCTCAGGGCAAGGCCATCGAAGGCGCGCTCGCGTCGCTCGGGGTCCCCGGCATTGCCAGTGTGCGGCAGGGCAAGGTCTTCGACATCGAGATGACGGGCAACGACAGGGCCGCTGCTGAAGCTGCGCTGAAAATGGCCTGCGAGAAGCTGCTGGCCAACACGGTGATCGAGAATTTCCGGGTCGAGATCCCGGGCTGAATAGAAATGACAAAGCCGAGGTCTGAAAGCTGATCCCCATGCACGCCGCTGTCATCACATTCCCCGGCTCCAACCGCGATGGCGATGTCGCGGCAGCACTCCGTCAGGCCGGCGCCAAGGTCTCCCATGCCTGGCATGGCGACCATGATTTGCCGCATGGCACCGATCTCGTCGTGCTGCCGGGCGGATTTTCCTATGGCGACTATCTGCGCTGCGGCGCGATTGCCGGTCGCGCCCACATCATGGATGCCACCCGCGCCCATGCCGCGCGCGGCGGGCTGGTGCTTGGCATCTGCAACGGCTTCCAGATCGCCTGCGAGGCAGGGCTCCTGCCGGGCATTCTCGTGCGCAATGCGGGTCTCAAATTCGTCTGCCGCCGCCAGCATCTCAAGGTCGAGCGCAACGACACGGTCTTCACCTCGGCCTACGCCCGTGGCCAGATCATCGATGTCTGCATCGCCCATGGTGAGGGCAATTACACAGCAGATCACGAGACCATGAAGCAGCTTGAGGGCGAGGGGCTTGTCGCCTTCCGCTATTGCGATGCGGCAGGCCTTGTCACGGATGCAGCCAATCCCAACGGCTCGACCCATGGCATAGCCGGCATCTATTCAGCCAAGAAGAATGTGCTCGGCATGATGCCGCACCCCGAAAATCTGATCGACAGCCTTGTCGGCGGCACGGACGGGCGCGGGCTCTTCGCCAGCCTCATGCAAGCAGCCTGAAGCTGCTCGATCAGGGCGCTGCCTTTGCGGCCTCAGCCAGAAGCTGCGCTGCGCTCTGGGCGTCGAGCGCACCAATGTGCTTCTTGAGAATTCGCCCGTCCGGCCCGATCAGGAATGTTTCGGGCACGCCATAGACGCCCCAGTCGATCGCGGCGCGCCCGGCCCGATCAGAGCCGACAGCTGAATAGGGATTGCCGAGCTGGCCCAGAAACCGTCGGGCATTTTCGGGCTCGTCCTTGTAGTTCAGCCCCAAAATGGCAACCTTGCCGGATTTCACCGGCGGAGAATTCGCCATCGCCACCAGAAAAGGATGCTCGACCCGGCAGGGCGCGCACCAGCTGGCAAAGACATTGACGATGCTGGCTTGGCCCCTGGCCAGATCGGCCGGCGTGAAAGCGGGCACCGGACGGCCCTCTCTTGTCAGACCCTCCAGCGGCACCAGCGACAGCGCAGGTGCAGGCTTGCCCACCAGCGCCGACGGCACGCGCGAGGCATCACCCGCAAACAGCCGGAACAAGAACAGCAGCGCCAGCGCGCCAAACAGCGCCAGAGGCAGCAGGAAAATGCCACGTTTCATGAGCAGCCCATCATGACCGGGAGCCCGCATCCGAACGCCGTGTGATGCCCCGCGCCTCAAGCTCGGCAAGCTTGCGCTTCTGCTGGCGGTGATCGGCCATCACGCTGAGAACCAGCCCGCCGATGACAAGCACAGCCGCGCCATAGGACAGCAGGATGAAGGCCGCATGGGGACCAAGGTTCGGCAACATGTTCATGCGCTGGCACCAGATGGTGTCAGACCCACAGCATCAAGCCGTGCTGCCTCCAGAATTTCCAGCGTGCGGATGCGCCGCCGCATGATCTCGGCCCGCATCGCCAGCATGTGCAGCGCCAGCGCCAGCAGCGTGAACCCGACTGCGACCAGCAGCAACGGCCACAGCATCGAGGGATGGATCGATGGCCCCTGCAGCCGGAACACCGAAGCCGGCTGATGCAACGTGTTCCACCAGTCGACCGAGAACTTGATGATCGGCACATTGATGAAGCCGACCAGCGTCATGATCGCCACTGCCCGGCCCGCGCGCGAAGGGTCATCAATGCTGCGCCAGAGCGCCAGCAGCCCGAGATAGATCAGGAGCAGCACCAGCACAGAAGTCAGCCGTGCATCCCAAACCCAATAGGTGCCCCACATCGGCTTGCCCCAGAACGCGCCTGTCAGCAGGCAGACCAGCGTGAAGGCCGCCCCGATGGGGGCCGCAGCCTTCTGTGAGACATCGGCCAGCGGATGGCGCCAGATCAGGGTGCCCAGCGCCGACAACGCCATCAGCGTGTAGAGGAACAGCGCCAGCCAGGCAGCCGGCACATGAATGTACATGATGCGCACGGTCTCGCCCTGCTGATAGTCGGCAGGCACCGAAAAGACGGCCAGCCACAGGCCAAAGCCGAGAGCCACAAGCGCCAGCGCCCAGAGCCAGGGCAGAAGGACGCCTGACAGCTGCATGAAACGCGTTGGATTGGCGAGAGCGAGCAGGTTGGGCATTGGTCGGCTTGGTGTCCTTGTCAGGTATCCATCTTTGTTCTGATGTAGCGGCGAGGCGGGCCTTGCACAATCTCAGGCGCGCTCAACCGGGAGGTCCTGATCGCCGCAGTGGCTACTCTGTCTGCCGAAGCGCAGCCGCGCTCGCAAACACGCCGACCACAACCGCCACAAGCGAGATCGCGCACAGGATCAGGAATGGCGGCAGGAAAGGCACCGTGCCACCAATCGCCGCATTGGCTGCCGAGACGCCAAAAATCAGCGTCGGCACGCTGAGCGGCGCCACCAGCACGGGCACGATCAGCCCGCCGCGCCGCAATGTGGCGGTCAAGGCGGCACCGACTGCGCCGATAAAGGTGAACGCCGGCGTTCCAGCCAGCAAGGTCAGCGCCAGCGGTGACATCGCCTCGACCGGCAGCGCCACCAGCAGGCCGAGCAGGGGTGCCGCCAGCGCCAGCGGCAGCCCCGTCGTCAGCCAGTGTGCCAGACCCTTGGCGAGCACCGCCCCTTCAAGCGGCAGAGGCGAACCATGCAGCAGCTCGATGCTGCCATCTTCGACATCGGCCTGAAACAGCCGGTCGAGCCCGATTAGCGTGGAGAGCAGCGCGCCCAGCCAGAGAATGGCCGGTGAAATGCGCGAAAGCAGGTTCAGGTCGGGACCCAGCGCAAAGGGGATCAGCGTCACCAGTATCAGAAAGAAGGCCAGCGCCAGCCCACCGCCGCCGCCCGCGCGGATGGCCAATGTCAGGTCGCGCCGCAGCAGGGCCCAGAAGGCGCGCCTCATTGCGCAGGCCCGATCTGCAGCGTCTTTGCATCCACCAGGCCAAGCGGCCCATGCGTTGCCGCGACAATCATGCCGCCGCGCGCCAGATGCGCCTGCATCAGCCCGGTCAGCACTTGTTGTGAAACCGCATCCAGCGCCGAAAACGGCTCATCCAGCAGCCAGATCGCCCGATGCGCCACCAGAAGTCTTGCCAGCGCCACACGCCGTCTTTGCCCCGCAGAAAGATAGGCCACGGGCAGGGCCGCCGCATGCGCCAGCCCGACCGCATCGAGTGCGGCCTTTGAGGCAAGTCCGGGTGCGCCCAGCATGTCGCGCGCAAAAGTGAGGTTCTCAGCTGCCGTCAATGCGCCTTTGAGCCCGTCACGATGCCCGACCAGATGGATGTGCTCGGCGAGTGGTGCCTCGCCCCCGCCCTCGAACATGAGCGTGCCGTCCTCGATGGCCAGCCGCCCCGCCAGCAGGGCAATCAGGCTGGATTTGCCGGCACCATTGCGCCCGGTCAACACCAGCGCCTCGCCGGAGCGCAAGCTGAAGGACACGTCTTTGAAAATCAGCCGACCACCACGCGCACAGGCGAGACGGTCAGCGGTCAGATGCAAACTGCTGTCAGTGAGGAGGCTCGCCACGGCGTTTTGAATCTCATCCATTCACGGGCTGAAGCCCGAATTCCGTGAAACCTATCAGGCTCATGTCTGGTCAGCGCAAGTCTGGTCTGGTCAGCGCGAGTCTGGCGGCGTCAGATTTCGCCCGAAATCGGACCGAAAGTCGCACGCGTCCAGTCTCCGCAACCCTATGGCAGCAGGTCTGGAATTGTTCTATAGAGCCAGCAGGCTGTGCCGCGTGTCAGATCTGGCGCGGGGGCCCGGGCACCCCCGGGGCGGCACGCGCGCATCGCGCTGTTCAGGCCTTCGTTTCGATGTGGCCATGCGCTTTGCGGCGGATGGTGCGTCGGGTCGTGACAGCCCCCTTATCAGGATTTTCATCCATGACATCGCTCGATTCCTTCAAGTGCCGCAAGACGCTGACCGTCGGTACGCGCAAATACGTCTATTATTCGCTGAAAGCCGCCGAGAAGAACGGCCTGCCCGGCATTGCCGCCCTGCCCTTCTCCATGAAGGTGCTGCTGGAGAACCTGCTGCGCAATGAAGACGGCACCACGGTCAAGAAGGCCGATATTCTGGCCGTCGTCGACTGGCTGACGGACAAGGGTCTGGCCGGCAAGGAAATCGCCTTCCGCCCGGCGCGCGTTCTGATGCAGGATTTCACCGGCGTGCCGGCCGTGGTCGATCTCGCCGCCATGCGCGACGCGATGGTGGCCTTGGGTGGTGACCCCAAGAAGATCAACCCGCTGGTGCCGGTCGATCTCGTCATCGACCACTCGGTCATCGTTGATGCCTTCGGCACCGCCAAGTCGCTCAAGACCAATGTCGATCTGGAATATGCCCGAAATGGCGAGCGCTACCGCTTCCTGAAATGGGGCCAGCAGGCCTTCAAGAATTTCTCCGTCGTGCCGCCCGGCACCGGCATCTGCCATCAGGTCAATCTTGAATATCTCGCCCAGACCGTCTGGACCGCCAAGGAAAAGGTGAAGAAGGGCAAGACCGTGACCACGGTCGAGGTCGCCTATCCCGACACCGTCGTCGGCACCGATTCGCACACCACCATGGTCAATGGCCTGGCCGTGCTGGGCTGGGGCGTTGGCGGCATCGAGGCCGAGGCCGCGATGCTCGGCCAGCCGCAATCCATGCTCCTGCCGGAGGTGGTCGGCTTCCGGCTGAACGGCAAGCTGAAAGAGGGTGTCACCGCAACCGACCTCGTGCTGACCGTGACGCAGATGCTGCGCAAGAAGGGCGTGGTGGGTAAGTTTGTCGAGTTCTTCGGCCCCGGCCTCAACGCGATGACGCTGGCAGACCGCGCGACCATCGCCAATATGGGCCCGGAATATGGCGCGACCTGCGGTTTCTTCCCCATCGATGACGAAACCTTGCGCTACCTCACGACGACCGCGCGCAAGACAGCCCGCATCGCGCTGGTCGAGAAATACGCCAAGGCGCAGGGCATGTTCCGCACCAGGGCAACGCCTGATCCGGTCTTTACCGACACGCTCGAGCTGGACCTGGGCACGGTCGTGCCCTCGATGGCCGGCCCCAAGCGTCCGGAAGGCCGCGTCGCACTGGAAGCGATTGGCGCCGGTTTCGCCGCCGCCATGGCTGGCGACTACAAGAAGGGCGCCGAAATCAGCCGCCGTGTGAAGGTGGAGGGCCGCGATTTCGATCTCGGCCATGGCGATGTGGCGATTGCTGCCATCAACTCCTGCACCAACACCTCGAACCCGAGCGTGCTGATCGCAGCAGGCCTTCTGGCCCGCAATGCACTGGCCCGCGGCCTGAAGTCGAAGCCATGGGTCAAGACCTCGCTGGCGCCAGGCTCGCAGGTCGTGGCGGAGTATCTCGCCAATTCCGGCCTGCAGAAGGATCTCGACAAGCTCGGCTTCAACCTGGTCGGCTTTGGCTGCACCACCTGCATCGGCAATTCAGGCCCGCTGCAGCCGGAAATCTCCAAGGCCATCAACGACAGCGGCCTGATCGTGGCCGGTGTGCTCTCCGGCAACCGCAATTTCGAGGGCCGCGTCTCGCCCGACGTGCAGGCAAACTATCTCGCCTCGCCACCACTGGTTGTGGCTTACGCGCTGGCAGGCTCGGTTCAGATGGACCTGACCACCCAGCCGCTCGGCCATGACAAGAAGGGCCAGCCGGTCTATCTGCGCGATGTCTGGCCAAGCTCGCAGGAAATCCAAGAATTCATCACAAAGTTCGTGACGCGCCGGATTTTCAAGAACAAATACGCCAATGTCTTCAAGGGCGACGCGAACTGGGCGAAGGTCAAGGTTCCAGCTGGCCAGACCTATGCCTGGGATGATGCCTCGACCTATGTGCAGAACCCGCCCTATTTCGAGGGCATGCACAAGAAGCCTGATGCAGTTGGCACCATCAGCAATGCCCGCATTCTGGGCCTGTTCGGTGACAAGATCACCACCGATCACATCTCGCCGGCAGGCTCGATCAAGGCTGCCTCACCGGCCGGCAAGTACCTGCTGGACAACAAAGTCGAGGTCGCAGACTTCAACCAGTATGGCACAAGGCGTGGCAACCATGAGGTGATGATGCGCGGCACCTTCGCCAACATCCGCATCCGCAACCACATGATGGGCCCGAACGGGCGCGAAGGTGGCTACACCATCCACTATCCCACGAAGGAAGAAATGCCGATCTATGATGCCTCGATGAAGTATCAGGCAGAAAAGGTGCCGCTGATCGTTTTCGCCGGCATCGAATATGGCAACGGCTCCTCGCGTGACTGGGCGGCCAAGGGCACCAACCTGCTCGGCGTGCGCGCTGTCATCGCCCAGAGCTTCGAGCGCATTCACCGCTCGAACCTGGTCGGCATGGGCGTCATCCCCTTCACGCTGGAAGATGGCACCTCCTGGCAGACACTGGGCCTGAAGGGCGACGAGAGCGTCACCATCAACGGCATCGACAAGATCAGGCCACGCGCCACGATGACGGCCTCTGTCACCTTCGCCGATGGCAGCATCAAGCAGGTGCCGATCCTGTGCCGGATCGACACGGCAGAGGAGCTGGAATATTTCCGCAACAGCGGCATCCTGCACTATGTGCTGCGCCAGCTCGCCGCCTGAGGCGGGCTGACCTGCCACTTGCGTGACAGCTTCGTCACATCATTGCGCTGCCCGCGGTTGTCCAATCGCGGGCGGTCGTGTTAACGGGACTGCCTGACAGTTCCATTTTTCACGCTAGGGAACCGGAACTTGGGCGCTCATGGGTTTTGAAGCCTGCGCCCATTTTGCTCCCTGCGACCATAGAAACAGACAGGAAGACAAAATGTCCGCCACTTTCGAGACCGTCGCCGGGATTATTTCGGAAACTTGCGACATCCCGCGCGACAAGATCACGGCGGAAAGCCATGCGATCGAGGATCTTGGCATTGATTCGCTGGCCTTCCTCGACATTGCCTTCGCGATTGACAAGGCATTTGGCATCAAGCTGCCACTCGAGCAGTGGACGCAGGAAGTGAACGAGGGCAAGGCGCCGGCCGAGCAATATTTCGTGCTGAGCAACCTGTGTGCCCGCATCGATGAGCTGGTAGCGGCCAAATCGGCCTGATCGACCCGACATTCAAGCCGGGACCCAGCGCCGCCTGTGCCCGCAAAACGCGCGAACAGGCAGGTGAACAGGTAGGATGCGTCTCGAATATTTTGACATGATTGACACGGTGTCACGCTTTGAGGCGCAGGAGCAGCGCCTCACGGCGCATGCAACCGTGCCAATGGAAAGCCCGGTTTTCGAGGGCCATTTCCCCGGGCACCCGCTGGTGCCCGGCGTGCTGCTGACCGAGACGATGGCGCAGGCCTCCGGCTATCTGATCCTCGCTTTGAACCGGCTTTCCCTGATGCCTTTCCTGATGACGGTGGACAAGGCGCGCTTCCGCACCTTTGTCGAGCCCGGCGCCAAGCTGGACATCGTGGCAACGCTTGATGTCGAAGGTTCAGGCTATGCCGCGACCAAAGCCGCCATCACCATCGCAGGCAAGCCCATCTGCGATGCACAGTTGCGTTTCCGCATCATGCCGTTTCCCGCCAACATGCAGTCCCTGATGCTGGCGCGCGCCAGCGCCATTGGCCTCACTCCGGACCAGCTGGCAGTGGAGCACAGCTCATGAGCCGTCAGGTCGTCATCAGCGGCATCGGCCTCATTTCCAGCCTCGGTGAAGGCGTGGAACCGCATCTGGCTGCCATAAAGGGTGGCGTCACGCCGGTTATCGATCTGGAGCGTTTTGCGCCCTATCCGGTGCATCCGATGGTGTCGCTGGAGCTCGACCGTCAGATTCCCAAGAAATCCGATCAGCGGCAGATGGAAGCCTGGCAGCGCCTTGGCGTCTATGCCGCCGGGCTGGCGCTGGATTCGGCCGGGTTGAAGGATGATGTCGAGGCCAAAAGCCGCTTGCAGGTCATCGTGGCCGCTGGTGGTGGCGAACGTGACCATGCCGTCGATGGCGCGATCCTGACCGGGCTCAAGACAGCCGCCAATCCCGGCACATTCCTCAACGAACGTCTGCTCGGCGACCTGCGCCCGACGCTGTTTCTGGCGCAGCTCTCCAACCTGCTGGCCGGCAACATCTCGATTGTCCACGGCATCACAGGTGCCTCGCGCACCTTCATGGGCGAGGAACAGGCGGGCGTCGATGCGATCCGCATCGCCCATGCCCGCGTGGCGGCGGGTCAGGCAGACATGATCCTCGTTGGCGGCTCTTACAATGCCGAGCGACGCGACATGCTGTTGCTGTTCGAGGCTGGCGGCATGCTGCGCAAGGGCAGCTTTGCGCCGGTTTTCGAGCGCGCGGACGCGCCGGGAATGATAACCGGCTCACAGGCTGCGTTTCTGGTGGTTGAATCTGCCGATCACGCCAGGGCGCGCGGTGCCAGAGCCCACGCCGTCCTGAATGGCGTGGCAGCCGGCAGAACCAGGCGCGCTGCCGGGCAGGTTGAAGCAACATTGGTTGCGCTCTGTGCCACCCTCGGCAGCAGCAATGCCGATCTTGCCCTGTCTGCGGCCACGGGTGTTGCCGATGTGACATCCGAGGAAGCCGCAGCTCTTGCCAGCGTTGCGCCAGATGCCCGGCGCATCGCCACCAGCGATCTTGTCGGCCACGGTGTCGAAGCCACCTTCCCTGTCTCCGTGGCTCTTGCGGCGGCGGCGTTGTCAGAACACGCCGCAACTGACGTTCTTGTCACCGGCGCGGGCCATTGGCGCGGTGAAGGCGCCGCCCGCCTGACACGCGCCTGAAGGAGCCGCAGATGAGCAAACCGCATCTCGACGCGCCAACGCATCTGGATTCACATGGACGCCCGGTCGTCGCCGTCACCGGCATGGGCGTTGTCACCTCGCTGGGCCAGGGCAAGGCTGCCAATTGGGAAGCCTTGACCAGCGGCCAATCAGGCATCCACCGCATCACGCGCTTTCCGATCGCAGGCCTGCGCACAACGATTGCCGGCACAGTGGACTTCCTGTTCGACAAGCCCTTCTCCGCGCCCGAATTGTCAGAGAAATTGGCAAAGCTGGCCGCGGAAGAAGCTGTGACGCAAAGCGGCATCGGCACTGCAGGCGATTTTCCCGGCGAGTTGTTCATGGCTGTGCCACCTGTCGAGATGGAATGGCCACAAAAGCAGGCGCTGGCCGCCTCCAGCAATGGCGATGTCGATTATGATGCGTTGCTGGCTTCTGCCGCCACCGGTCGGCACAAGGCCATGCACGAGCAATTCCTGTTCGGGGCAGTTGCCGAACATATCGCAGACAGTTTCGGCACCAAGGGCTCGCCCGTCTCGCTCTCGACCGCCTGCTCCTCAGGCGCGACCGCGATCCAGATGGGTGTGGAAGCGATCCGCAGGGGCGATACGAAGGCCGCGCTCTGCATCGGCACGGATGGTTCGGTGCAGGCCGAGTCGCTGATCCGCTTTTCGCTGCTCTCGGCGCTTTCGACACAGAATGATCCGCCGGAAGGTGCTGCCAAGCCGTTCTCGAAAAACCGCGATGGTTTCGTCATGGGCGAGGGCGCAGGCGCACTGGTGCTGGAAGATTACGATCATGCACTGGCGCGCGGCGCAACGATCCTCGGCATTGTCGCAGGTTGCGGCGAGCGCGGCGACGGTTTCCACCGCACGCGCTCCAGCCCCGATGGCAAACCCGCGATCCTCGCCATGCAGGACGCCATTGCCGATGCAGGATTGACGCCTGACGCGGTCGACTATGTCAACGCGCATGGCACCTCGACGCCCGAGAATGACAAGATGGAAGCCATGAGCTGCACCGCCGTGTTCGGTGAGCGCATGGCCAAAATTCCCATCTCCTCCAACAAGTCGATGGTTGGCCACACGCTGACGGCCGCTGGCGCGGTCGAGGCCGTGTTCTCGCTGATGACGATTGCAAACGGGCGCATTCCGCCGACAATCAATCATTTGAACCCCGATCCCGCGATCCCGCTTGATGTCGTGCCGAATGTTGCGCGCGACATGAAGGTCTCGACCGTGATGTCCAACTCCTTCGGCTTTGGCGGCCAGAACACCTCGCTGGTGTTCACTGCCGTGACGAAATTGTGAGGGCAGAGCTTTGACCGCTGAAGCAGGGCCAAAGCGCATTCTCGTTACCGGCGGCGGCAAGGGCGTGGGTGCGGCCATTGTCACTGCACTTGCTGTGCAGGGCCATGATGTCGATTTCACCTATCGCTCTTCGCGCGAGGCCGCAGAAGGCCTGGCCCGTGATCTGGCCATGGCCCATCCCGGCCGCCAGATCCGTGCTTTGCCGCTCGATCTCTCGGACAAGTCTTCTCTCGAAGCCTTCTGTGACATGCTCGAAAAAGAGAGCTGGTTCGGTTTTGTCCACAATGCCGGCCAGCCCTACGACGCTCTGACCGCGATGATGGATCAGGACCGGGCAGAAGCTGCGATGCAGGTCAATTTCTGGGCCTTCACCCGGCTGGTGAAGACGCTGATGCGGCCCATGATCCGCGCGCGCGAAGGGCGAATTGTCGCCATCGGCTCGGTCGCGGCGCTTCGCGGCAACCCGGGCAATGCCGCCTATGCCGCCTCCAAGGGCGCGCTGATCTCCTATGCCAAGACGCTCGCCATCGAGACGGGCAAGCGTGGCATCGCTGTCAACGTGATTGCACCGGGTTTCATAGACACGGACATGATGGCGCCCTATGCCGCCTATCGCGACAAGATGGAGCAGCAGATCCCGGCAGGCCGTTTTGCTGCGCCTGATGAAATTGCCGCACTTGTGGCCTTCCTGATGAGCCCGCTCGCAGGCTATATCACCGGCACAGTGCTGCCGATCGATGGTGGGCTGACAGCCCAGATGGGCATCCATCGCTGATCTGGCGGCCACGTGGCTGCCGTGATTTTACCGGTTTCGACGAGGTTCAGGTTTCATGACGGCCACCAATTCCATGCGCGCGTTGCAGCTCTTCGGTGACCGCGATCTGCGGTTGACTGAGATGGAGGCCCCGCCCACGCCAGCCGCTGGCGAAGTGCAGATCCGCGTTCGCGCCGTGGCGCTGAACTTTCTCGATGTCTGGGGCTTTCGCGGCATGGCCTTTGCCAAGCGCAAGATGCCGCAGGTGGCTGGCGTCGAGGCGTCCGGCGAGATCGTCTGTGTCGGCGAAGG
>JANMMX010000419.1:0-3515 GCA_031373605.1 Allobosea sp.
GGTGTGGCGCGCCTGCCGCGTCACCGCTTCATCATCACCAGCGATGGCTATGCCTCGGTGGTGCGCGATCCTCGCGCCACCGTGCATGGCGTGTTGTGGGAGGCGAGCCTTGCCGACATCCGCACACTCGACAAGTTCGAGGAGATCGACCAGGGTCTCTATATCAAGATCAGCCAGCCGGTGATTGCGGGCGCTGGCCCGAGGCGCGCGCTGGTCTATGTCGGCAGCCGGTCAACGGAGGGCCGACCGCGCCCGGGCTATCTCGAAAGCGTGCTGACCAGCGCCAAGGCGTGGGCCCTGCCGGAGGATTACCGCGCCGCCATGGCCAGGCATCTCGGCAAGCCCTGGGTGGAAAGCCAGACAGGAGCGGATTGGACGGATTCGGTCGCGCCAGCCGCCATGCCCAGGGTGCAAACGCGCGCCGCAATGCCGGTTTCGACCGTAGCTACGGTGGCTCGCGCCTCCGCCGCCTGGAAGCGTGGCTAGCCGAAAAAGCGCGCGCCCAGCCTGACCGTGAAGGTTATGGCGAAGGCGGCAATGATCGCTGCCACGATGAAATGGCGCGTCTTTCGGTCCGGCAACTGCTTGATGAGCCAGCGGCTGAGAAAACCGCGAAACAGGAAGCCGATGGCGCCGATGACTGTCATGAAGGTCAGCATGGCGCGGCTCAGGCCTTGACCTTCGAGTAGGCGTCTGCCGGCACCTCGACAGGAGCGCCAGCCGCCTTCCACGCGCCAAAGCCGCCAGCGACATGAGCGACGGGCGTAAGCCCCATATCCTGCGCTGCCTTTGCGGCGAGTGCCGAACGCCAGCCACCGGCGCAGAAAAAGACGAAGCGCCTGTCTTCCTGAAACACCGGCTTGGCATAGGGACTTTCCGGATCGATCCAGAATTCCAGCATGCCACGCGGGCAATGAAACGCGCCCGGCATGCGGCCCTCGCGCTCCAGCTCGCGCGGATCGCGCAGATCGATGAAAGTCACATCCGGCTGGCCGATCATGCGCGAGGCTTCAGCCACGGACAGCGTCTCGATCTGGCTTTCGGCCTCCGCCAGCAGAGCCTTGTAGCCCTTGGTGATGGTCTGTGGCATGGCATGGCCTCCCAGCGCCGGTTCTGTGCGACACAGGCCGCGCGTGTCCATAGCTTGCACAGGCAGACCAGAGCTGCAACGTTTGCCGAATGACGGAGTGTTGACCCTTGGCTGGCTTCACCTGGTTGGACCTGATGGCCTTTGGCTTCTTTTTCGCGGCCTGGCTGGGCTATCATCTGGCAGTCGAGAAGGGGCCGCATGCCGCGCGCAGCCTCAACGCCCTGATGAATGAGCGCCGGCGCCTCTGGGTGCGGGAGGCCATGCAGCGCGAAAACCGCATCATCGATACGCAGGTGATGACGGGCCTGCTCAACGGCACGGGCTTCTTCGCATCCACGGCACTGCTGGCCGTGGGCGGTTCGCTCGCCCTTCTGCAATCAACCGATGCGGTGCTGAAGGTTTTCGAGGACCTGCCCATCGCGATGCCGACAACGCGCGCGGCCTGGGAGATGAAGGTGATCGGGCTGGCCGTGATCTTTTCCTACGGCTTCTTCAAGTTCGCCTGGAGCTATCGCCTGTTCAACTATTGCATGATCCTGCTCGGTGCGATCCCGCAGGTGCACAAGTCCGGCCTGATGACTGACGCGGCCGCATCGCGGATTGCAGCCGATGAATGCGCCGAGATGAACATCGTTGCGGGCCGTCATTTCAACCGGGGCCAGCGCGCCTTCTTCTTCGGGCTCGCCTATCTCGGCTGGTTTCTCGGGCCCTATGTGCTGATCGGATTCACGGCAGCCGTGCTCGCGGTGATGTGGAACCGCCAGTTCCACTCCGATTCGATCCGCGCGCTGAGAGTGCCTGCGCCTTGACGAATCCGCCCGGGGACCGCAACCAGCCCGGCATGACTGACAAAGAGACCGATCCCGCCCGGCCCTTCGCCGCTTCGCCTGTGTCGCCGGCGCTGATCGATGCGCTGGAGGCCACCATGCTGAGGCTCATTTCCGAGCGTGGACCCGGCCGCACCATCTGCCCCTCCGAGGCGGCGCGCGCGGTCGCCGGCAGCGGCACCGATCAATGGGCCCCCCTGATGCAGCCCGCGCGCAAGATCGCGATACGGCTGATGAAACAGGGTCGGCTCGTCATCACCCGAAAAGGGCGGGCTGTCGACCCGGACGATTTCCGCGGGGTCTATCGCCTTGGCCTGTCGCAGGATGGTTGAGCGCAAGATGGCTGAGCCTAAGCTTCAGGGTGACGGAAACAGCGTGTCGGTATAGCCAGCCCAGCGATAAGCCACGAGCCCGGCCCATTCCTTCAACGTGTCATCAGCCAGATCGAGCCCCATGGGCGCACGCAGGAATGGTCGAATGAAGTCGCCTGCCTCGCCGCTGGTGGTGTAGTCGACGGGATAAGGCTCGATCGGGCCAAAACCTGCCTTTCGGAACACGCCAACCGAACGTGGCATGTGCCAGGCCGATGTCACCAGCAGCCAGCGCTCGCCGGGTTTTGGTGCCACAAGCTGTGTCGTGAAGAGGGCATTTTCCCAGGTGTTGCGGGAGCGGTTTTCCAGCATCAGGCGCTCGGGTGCCAGCCCATTGCCGATGAAATAGGCCTTCGCAGCGTCTGCTTCCGTAATCGTTACCTGTCTGATGAGGTTGGTGCCGCCGCCACTGAACACGATCTTCGCCTCGCGATGGCGACGGGACAGTTCCAGCGCCTTGGTCATGCGCGAGGCGGCACTGGTAAACCGCACATCGCCACGCGCCAGCCCGATGCCGCCGCCCAGCACGATGATGCCATCAACCCGGCCAGCGAGTTCGCCCTTCTGCGGAAAGCGATCTTCCAGCGGCCGCGCCAGAATCCGGGGCAGGGGGCTGAGCGCCAGCAACACAAGCCCGCAGGCGCAGCCCAGGCCCAGCCAGCGCGCCGGTCGCGCAAGGCGCGTGAACGACAAGAGCCCGGCCAGAACACCGCCCAGGATCATGGCGTTGATGGGCGAGGCCACCAGCCAGAAAAGCTTGGACAGTGTGAAGAACATCGGCGCAGGTCCCTTTGCTGGAGCAGACCTAGCGCAAACACCCTGTCAGAAAGATAACGGAGGGCGGGCGCTGTCAGGTCAGCGCACGATGCTCGGCGGCTGGTTTCGCTGGGGCCGTGCCGGCCCGGCATTGCGCTGGCGCAGGTCGCGCTCGATCTCGATGGCGCGATTGGCGACCTCGCGCAGCTCGCAGCCCGATTGCATCACGGCTGCGCGCGGCACAGGCTGCACCTCGCCGAAGAAGGCGCATTTCTGCGCGGTGTAGCTCTCCCAGGAACGTTGCAGCGCCACGAAGCGGCTGCGCGCGGCAGGCTGGAGCTGCTGCGCATAGCCAAGCTGGCCCGCATCCAGCCGCTCGCGCCAGATGGCCGCCTCGCGCCGGGCGCAACTCACCTCGGTGTCGCGGCGGTCCTGGCCCGTCGCTGCGCGGGCGCAGACGACAGCGACCGA
>JANMMX010000450.1:0-5561 GCA_031373605.1 Allobosea sp.
CCCAGCGCGCTTGTGCCGGCATGTGGCCGCTCGTCCTCGACGGTGGGCTGTGCACTTTTCGCCATGACATCAGCATGGGCTGCGCCAACCTTCAGCACCTCGGGCGACAGCTGGTGCAGCTTCTGGAACTTGGAATTCGAGAGCACGAGGCGCTTGCTGGCATCCCAGAGCACGAAGGCTTCCGAGATGGCTTCGACAGCGTCACGCAGGCGCATGTCGGCAGTGGCGTTCTGCTCTGCAAGTTCCCGCTGGTCGGTGATGTCGACAGCGATACCCACCAGGTGTGCGCTGCCGGTATGGAGATCGCGGACGATCTCGGCGCGGGCCTTGATCCAGATGTATTTGCCGTCCGCGTCGCGCACCCGGAACTCGCGGTCGATATGCGTCTCGCGTTCACTGGTGAGCGCGTCAGCCAGCTTGTAGAGGTCGGCGTCGTCCGGGTGAATGAAGCCGTTCACTTCGCCAAATGACATGAACTCGTTTTTCCGCTGGTAGCCAAGCATCGCGTACATCGAGTCTGACCAGTAGATGCGGCCCTTGGCGAGGTCCCAGTCCCACAAACCGCAGCGGCCGCGGTTGAGCGCCGTGTCCAGGCGTTCGCGGACGCGGTTGACATCCTGATCGGCAGCATGGGCGCGGCTGGACTGGAGCAGAAAGGCAATGGTCAGCGCAAGCAACACCAGCACTGCCATGCCAAACAGCACGCTGAAGGCATAGATGCGGTCTTGCGTGATGCCGAAGCTGCGTTGCAGAGGCTGCACCAGCGCAACCTGGCCATAGGGAACCGGCAGGTTGCGGACCGTTGCGAGCGCACGCGTGCCATCTGGCAACTCGATCTGCATGACACCCGCCTTTTCGGCAAAGGCAGTCAGCGGTTGCGCCGAGCCAAGAATATCATTGAGCGTTCGGTGCGGCATCGGAATTGAAGGCAAAGTGGCAATCACCGTGCCCATCTGGTTTGTGACATAGACCGTGCGCCCGTTGGTGCTGAGATGTTTGTGCGCCAGGACAGACAGGGCGCCGACTGCGCCTGCAGGCTCGTTGCGTCCTTCGGCAAGGCGGCTGGCGGTCAGGGCTGCAATGACGTCGAGGTCATTCAGGGCCTTCTCGAGTGCGTCTGACTTCAGGGCCGTTGTTTGAACGACGGCCCCCATAGCCAGGATCACCACGAAGGTTGCGACCAGGATCGGGATGATCTTGCGGAAGAACGGCTCCAACGATTCAAAGCGCTGAAAAAAGGGGTGAGTGACAGATCTTGCCACTCCGAGAATGGAGCCAGCGCGCACAGGTTCGCTGGCCGCGTTCGCACGCGTCATCGTCTATCCCCCTCGAGATTTACAAAGCTGTTTCACCGCTTGGAGGGCGTTGGCCCGCCCTTCCGAATCACCTTGAGTTGAATCTTTGTGATTCAGCTTGTCCAGCAGAAAGTTGTATTGTGACGGTATTATGCCCGTCTGGGTTGTGTAGCAAATCAGATGAATCTCTGGCGCGCAACATTCTGTTAACCTTTCTGGTCGGCCGTTAATCTTTGCAGGAATCACGTCTCAGGCGAGCGCCCGCGTTGCAATGTCCGAGACATCGCGCGAGAGGCCAGGCGTGTCCGAAACACGCTTGAGGGCGGCTTCGGCCGTCGTGCGTCGCACAGGTTCCAGCATGCGCCATGTTTTGAAAGCACCAAGAAGCCGCGAGGCGATCTGCGGGTTGGTGCGGTCTAGCGCGATCACCATGTCGGCGACAAACTCATGCCCCGCACCGTCTGCCCGGTTGAACTGTGTCAGGTTTCCGGCAAAGCCGCCGATCAGCGAGCGCACGCGGTTTGGGTTGGTCATCGCAAAGGCTTTGTGGCCCATCAGCGTCGCTACCCGCTCAAGCGTGCCGGCCTCGGCCATGCTGGCCTGGGCCATAAACCACTTGTCGAGCACCAGCGGCTCGCTGGCATGCTCGCTGCCAAAGCGTGCGATCATCTCTTCGCGGGCATCTCCGTCAACGAGAAGCGCTGCGTGCAGAGACGCCAGCCTGTCGGTCAGATTGTCAGCCATCGCGTATTGCGCCTGCGCCTCAGCCTTACCACGAGCCGGGTCTCCCAAAGCCAGCAGCATCAGCGCCTCGTTGCGCAAGGCACGGCGACCGGCACTCGCCGCTTGCGGGCTGTAGGCCGCTTCCACAGGGAGTCTGCTGCGCAGGCCAAGCAGCTCTTCAGCAAGCGCTGAGCCCAGCGCCTTGCCTAGTGCCAGCCAGGCGGCCTGGATCGCATCAGGATCGACATTCTGGCCGATTTCGCGAGCGATGTCGGCAGGGCCTGGCATGCGCAGAACCTGAGCAGCAAAAGCAGGCTCTGCCAGCGCGATTTCGGACAAGAACAGGCGATAGGCTGCCGCCAGCTTGACGCAAGGTTCCTGCAGGCTGGCAAGGCCATCAAGTCCGTCGCGTCCACTTGCCCGCATCAGGGCACGCGTGCTGACCGTCTGCGCCGCCTGCCAGCGGTTGAACGGGTCACTGTCAGCGCGGAACAGGCTGAGCAAGGCGTCGCTGCCAAGGTCCATGTCCAGCCGGACCGGCGCCGAGAAACCGCGCAGGAGCGAGGGCACGGGCTCTGACGCGACACCTGAGAAGGTGATCGCAGTCGCCGCCTGATCCAGCACGACAACGCCATTGCCACGGTAGGCCGCATGGTCTGTTGCCAGCGGCATGTCACCTGCCTCACCAACCAGCCCCAGTCGAATCGGAATCACCACCGGCAGCTTCTCGCTCTGGCCGGGCGTCGCTGGCGTCGATTGTGCCAGTGAGAGCGTGTAGCTGCGCCCCTCGGCATCATAGCTGCCCGAGGCAACGACGGTCGGCGTCCCGGCCTGCTCATACCAGCGGGCAAAATGTGTCAGGTCTTGACCCGAGCTTTCGGCGAAGCAGGCAAGGAATTGCTCGATGGTCGCGGCTGTGCCGTCGCACCGATCAAAGTAGAGGTCCATGCCGCGCCGGAAGGCCTCTTCACCAATCAGCACGTTCAGCATGCGGATCAGTTCCGCGCCCTTCTCGTAGACAGTGGGCGTGTAGAAATTGTTGATCTCGCGATAGGCTTGCGGTCGCACGGGATGGGCCAGAGGCCCGGCATCTTCCGAGAATTGTGTGGCGCGCAAGGTCCGCACATCGGCAATGCGCTTCACCGGGCGCGAACGCTCGTCAGACGAGAACTCCTGATCGCGGAAAACGGTGAGGCCCTCCTTCAGGCACAGCTGGAACCAGTCACGGCAAGTGATGCGGTTGCCGGTCCAGTTGTGGAAATACTCATGCGCAATGATCGCCTCGATCAGCATGTAATCGGTGTCGGTCGCGGTCAGCGGATCGGCCAGCACATATTTGTCGTTGAAGATGTTGAGGCCCTTGTTCTCCATCGCGCCCATGTTGAAGTCGGGCACGGCAACGACATTGAACACACTCAGATCATAGTTGCGGCCAAAGACGCGCTCGTCCCAGCGCATGCAGCGCACCAGCGAGTCCAGCGCCCAGCCCGCGCGGTCGGCCTTGCCCGGCGCGACATGCACAGCCAGTTCCACACTTCTGCCATCTGCCGTGACATAGTCCTGCCGGATGGTGTCGAGCGCGCCGCCAACAAGCGCAAAAAGGTAGGCAGGCTTCGGGTGTGGATCATGCCAGACAGCGAAATGGCGCCCGGCTTCCGGCCCCTCGCCAGCAGCCACGAGGTCGCCATTCGACAGCAAGAGCGGCGCCTCCGCCCGCTCCGCCTCAAGCCGCACCGTATAGATCGACATGACATCCGGCCGGTCGATGAAATAGGTGATGCGCCGGAACCCATCCGCCTCGCACTGCGTGCAATAGACCCCGCCCGAGCGATAGAGCCCCATCAGCTTGGTGTTGGCCGTCGGATTCAGCACCGTGTTGATGGTGAGCGCGAAAGCGTGATCTGGCGGGCTGTGCAATGTCAGGGATTGCGGGGCCACCGTGTAGGCATCGGGCGCGAGCGAAACGCCATCCAGGAGCAGGCTGTCCAGCACCAGTTCATCGCCATCCAGCACAAGCTGCTGGCCGGTCGCCCCTGCTGGATTGGGAACAAGCCGGAGCAGGGCCCGCACCCGGGTTGCTGCTGGATGCAGCACCACATCAAGATCAACCGTCTCGATCAGCCAGTTGGAGGGGCGATAGTCTTCAAGCCGGATGAGCGGGTTCTGGTCAGTGTGCATGAGTGTTCGCTATCACTTTCAGGTGCTTGGATCAGCCACCGATGTAGGGCGGTTCGGCGTGATCCGGAAGGCGCGATTTTGTCAGAGAGCCCGCAAAGGCTCCGCATGCCCGATCACCCGGCAGACATCGCTGCGGCTCAGGCGAATGGCGCGCTCGACGCGGTCAACCGCGTCATGCATGGTGGACACATCAAGGTCCGCGTCCATCCGGCAGTGATAGTTCACCACCAGCCCGTTGGGCGTTTCGCGCACGCGCACATTGTGGACCTCGCGAACGACACCGTCATGGCCGGCATGCTGTGCGAGCGTGTCCGCGATGGCTTCGATGGTCGCTTGAGGTGCATCCTGACCGTCGAGCGCGCTGATCTCCATCGGCTCGATATGGGTCTCGACTTCGGTCTCTGTGCCGAACTCGTCGCGAATGGCAGCCTCCAGCCGCGTGGCCAGCCCATGGGCGCGGCCGAGCGACATCAACGCATCCACCTCCATGTCGAGGCCAATGCAGAGCCGCTCGCCCACCCGATGCGCGGTGACATGATGCACCGGAATGCCCAGCTTCAGCGCAATCAGCATGACGCGCTCCAGCACCGTCTCGTCATCAACCTGGATGGGGTTGGCCGTCAGCGTGATCTCGGCGTCCGGAGCCACCTCTGCGATGGAGCGGGCCAGCACCTCCTTGATCGCAACAACGCGCTCCAGTGGCAATGTGCGCGAGACTCTGACGCCGATCTCGCCATGCACACGCCCGCCGGAAGGCCTGAGCCGCAGCCAATCGATGGCCACCACGCCGGGCACGGCGGATGCGGCGTCGCGCAGACGGTCTGACAGCCCGGCAGGCGCCGTGTCCAGCAACGTGCTGACGGTGCGGCGCGCCAGACGGAAGCCGGCAACGATGATGAAAAGCGAGACACCCAGAGCGGCCAGCATATCGCCTTGCGGATAGCCAAGCTTGACAGCGACAAGCCCGACGAGTGTCAGCGATGTCGAGACGAGATCGGACGAGAAGTGCAGGGCGTCGGCGGCCAGCGCCTCGCTGCCAGTCTCCTTGGCGACCACGCTCAGGGCCCGCCAGCGCGTCGCGTCGATCATCATCGAGACGAGCAGCACACCGATCACGAGCGGCGTCACGCTGACCGCGTGGCTGCTGCCCATCCAGAGACGGCTGCCAGCCTCCCAGGCCACCGCACCGGCCAGCGCAAACAGCAGCGCCGTCTCGGCGAGTGCCGCCAGCGACTCGACCTTGCCATGTCCGTAGTGGTGCTCGTCATCAGCGGGCTTGTCGGCCGCCTTCACGGCAAACCACGTGACAAGGGTTGCGCCGATATCGATCAGCCCGTGCAATGCTTCCGAGAGCAGCGCCAGTGA
>JANMMX010000453.1:0-14573 GCA_031373605.1 Allobosea sp.
CGACCATGGCCCCCCGTCAACGTCCCCCCCAGCACCGTGTCTCGCTCCACGCCCCCGTGAAGGGGCGACGAAGCCAACCGGCACAAGACCGCCAAGCACCATGTTTCGATCCACGCCCCCGTGAAGGGGCGACACGATCACCTTGGCGGGTGCGACGACCGAATTCCAGTTTCGATCCACGCCCCCGTGAAGGGGCGACCCCTTGATCTATAACCATCTGAAGTCACAGCGCAAAGTGGCGCATGCGCGCGATAGGGCTAGTTCCATGTCAAAGAAAACAGAAAGATCTCCTGATTAAAGATTTTTCATTTATTTTCCAACGCCTTGGATCGCCCGCGAACCTCTCGAAGAATTCGTCATGCTTGCGGTTCGCGCTACAACAGCGGACAGCACATCAAATGATAAGCGTGCCTGCAAGATCGGCCGCAGGTTTCGCGCCTACATGCTCGACACGACGCGACCAATTTGCCCCAAGATGATAGAAGCGCAAACTATCCGTCGATGCGTCGATAAGGCCTTCGAGCTTCGCCTTCAAGGCCGCCCACTGCGAGGGGTCGACCTCTATCTCAAAGACCGAGAACTGTACGCGTTGTCCATAATCGCGGCATACTTTTGCAACGCGGCGCAACCGTCCTGATCCGCCGGGTGCAGATGTCATCACATCATATGTCACCAGAACCATCATGCTTCAAAATGCTCCACTATGTCATTTCCAGAGCCAAGGTGGATAGGCGTCGAGATCGCCGCGCAGGTGCCGCGCAAGCAGCAATGCCTGGAGATGCGGGACCAAGCCGATCGGGGCTGTCTCATCAAGGAAGTCGTGCCGGCGATCTTCGCGTTTGCGCTCTTGCCAAGCCGTTAGGACGGTCTTGCGGGCTGCATCGTTCATCATCACCGCGCCGCCGTCGCGGGTCTCGAAATCACTTTCGCGCAACTGGCGACGGTTGAACAGCGATAGCGCCAGCCTGTCAGCAAAAACCGGGCGCAACTCCTCCATCAGATCGAGCGCAAGGCTGGGTCGTCCTGGCCGATCCCGGTGCAGGAACCCAACAGCCGGATCAAGGCCCACACCCTCTAGCGCAGTGCGACAATCATGCGTGAGAAGGGTATAGAGGAAGGAGAGCAGGGCGTTGACAGGATCCAGCGGCGGCCTGCGCGTGCGCCCCCTAAACCTAATTCCACTGTCCGGCGAGCGGATCATATCGTTGAACACCGAAAAATATGCCGCTGCAGCTTCGCCTTCGGCACCGCGCAGGCCATCGACGGTTTCTTCCGTCAACGCCGCGCGGCGCAGAACGTAGGCAAGTCGCTCGATCACGCCAGACATCGCATCTTGGCGGTCGGGTGGCAGATTACTGCCATGGTCCCTCACCGCCCTCTGCAGCACACTGCGCTGGTTGGCAATCTTGCCGGCTACGAAGCTGCGGACAATCTCCACGGCGCTGTCGGCCATCCGGTATTGAGCGCGGCGCAACAGCACGTTGCCGCTGACGGGGCCTTCGATCCGCGCCTCAAAGCGCCCCTGCCGGTCCAGCAGAACCAGCCCTATGCCGCCGCGTGCCAGAGTGCCGGTCAGCGCGGGCGAAATATGGATCGGCCCGAATAGCACCACAGAGCCCAGCAGGTGCAGTGGCACTCGACCTTGTTCGGCTCCATCAACCTCGGCCACAATATTCTCGCCATCCTTGCGCAGAACAGCACCTTCAGTGGTCACATAAAGCGTGTTGAGCAGCTTCTTCATGACGGTTCTTCCAATGGATCGCCCAGAAGGGCCTTCAGGGAGGTTCGCCTGTAGGCCAGAGCGGATCGCCCACCAACCTTTGGACGGCAAAGCTCAATCAGCGAACAAGCGCGGCAGCGGTCCGCGCGGTACACGGCAGGTGGTGTCTGGCCCGCACGGAGCAAGGCGCCGAACTCAATGGCCGTTTTCTCCGTAAGCTGGCGCAGCTCTGGATCAAACGGCACGATCTGCCGCCGTTTGGTCTCGGCGTAGAACAACGCGCCCTCCAACACGGGCCGACCGGTCATCTCCTCCAGGCACAGGGCCTGGGCACACAGTTGCACCTCGTCAGCACGGTGTAGCTTGGGCTTGCCCCGCTTGTATTCAACGGGAAAAGCTGTCTCGCCGCCCTCGCCATGGCGGAACTCGACCAGATCAGAGGTGCCCACGAGGTTGAGCCTGCGGCATTTCAGCGGCAGCGCCATCACCCGACGCACACCGCGGATGGTGCGCTCGCCGGCCTCATGTGCCACATTGTGCAGCACCTTTCCCTCGGCAGTGAAGCGGTTCTCCTCCCAGAGCCGCTCCACATGGATGAGCGCCGCTTGCCGCATGCAGAACACCGCATGCTGCAGGGCTGAGATCAGAATCGGCGGGGCTTCCTCCTCCATGGCCCTTTCTCAGATCACGTCGATGATCTCGATGCCGCCGGGCAGCCCCTCCCGGTCCACGCGGATTTCGTAGTCCTTGTAGCTGCGGGCAGGTGGCGCATTGTCAAGCCGTGCGTCATCAATGGGGTAAACATCATTGCCGGACCGGCGGTGCACCGTCACCCGGTCGAACAGGCTGTGCGCCGGAGCCTTGCCAAGTCTTGCAGCATTCGGATCATCTCCCGGCATGCAGAAATGTTTGAACGCGATAATCCGGCGCGATGCCATTTCTCCGCGCGCGGCGGAACGGTCATGCTCAAACATATTGCCCAGCGCCTGAAAGAGATGCGCCAAATCTTCCTCGCTGAAGCCTGTGCGCGCTGCGAGGCTGGCGTTGACGAAAATATGGGCGCGGTAGAGACCATAAGGCACGATGTGCTTGCGGCCCATGGTACGATTATCAGTCCGCTCATCGCCGTCCCCACCCTTCTCGCGGTCGGCCCTTTCCTTCTCGTTGGTCGCGGCCATGCGCGTGATCGAGATCTCAAGCGGCAAAATGGCCTCCACCGATTTGGCGAAAGCCACCTGTACAGGCCCGCGTACCTGCCCGGCGTTTACGTTAGTGCTCATCACCGCGCCGAAAGTGCGCACGTCGAAAAAATTATCACACATGAACTTGGTGATTGCCTTGGCTTCGGCATCGCCTTGCGGATTGAGCTTGGTCTCTTTCATAACCTTCTCTTGCCCCGGACGCAGCGCAACATAGGCCTCGCGGTGCTTCTCGTTGAGGATGGAGCCCTCCTGCACATAAATCCGCTGTCCGGGCTGATCGGCTTTCGTCAGTTCGGTGAAGTTGCGGATCTTGCGCTTCAGCGACACGTCGCTGACGAGGCCGTGGTTGGTTTCCGGGTCCATGCGCGGCAGGTTGCCGGCATCGGGATCACCGTTGGGGTTCCCGTTCACGACGTCAAACAGGAAGACAATGTCATAGCGGTTGGCGAGCGGTGTCATGGGGTTTGATCCTCTGCTTCGGATTTATTTGTCGTGGGGAAAAAGCTGGAGCGCTGGTGGTAATAGCCGAGCGCAAACAACGCCTGGCTCTTGTCAGGCAGGCTTGCGGGAAACGGATCGGACCCGGGCGACATCAGTTCCATGATACCGCCGATCAGTTTTTCAAGGTTTACCCTTTGGCCGGGGCTCGCCTTGCCAACCTTGGAGAGATGGTTGGCTGAGCCCCGATGCAGCAGCGCGAAGACCTTGCGCGGCTGGGCGGAGGCCGAGCCATAGAACTTGTCCTTGATCGTCGCGTTGACATTTCGGCCAAGCGCGGCTTCCTGTGCGCGCTCGTAGGCGGCGAACAATCGCCCTAGCAAATAACCTTGGTCCACATTTGAAGTGTCGAGCGACACGGGTGCCTCCTTTGTCATTTTGAAGTTGCGGATAAGAATGGATTTGAGGATAGCGACGCGCACCGCGTTGATGTCGTGGTCCGCGCGCATGCGCATGATGAGTGATGTGAGCAGAGTCATCGGGTAGGGTGCACCGGTGAGGATGGCGCGAAACCATTCGCCCGCAAGATTGGGCTGGATGTTCTCGGACTTGCGTAGCACTGCTGTCTCGATCAGCATCCGCCAGATCGAGGGATTGTCCTCTCGCGGTGGCGGCTCGATCCGCATCCGCGCAATATGTTCGAGATACCGCGCGGCGATTTCACCAAAATCATCCTCGATGTAGAACCGCACCGAAAGCCGCGCCGCATTCGGGGCCAGCGCCAGCACGTGGAAGCGCACACCATCTGGGAAATCTGGTTTGAAACTGTCGACGCCGCGGCCCTGCCGCATCTGTTCGAGGATGGTTTTGACCCTTGCGGCTTCTGCCGTTTCGTCCACCTCTCCCGCAAGCGCGGCCCAGGTTCCCTCCGCAGCGGCCACAGCCGCCGCATTGCTGCCATCGGCCCAGAACACGGTGGAAGCGTCGCCGATCTGCAAGCGGTGCTTGCTGTCACGCTCCAGAAAGTGGTTGAGCGCGGTGGTGTATGCGAAGGCCGCGGCTTCGGAGACAGGCGCGTTGTCACCCTGTTCGTGGCCATAGGAGGTGAAGGCGTCCAGATTGAAGGAGATGATGGAGGCGCCCGCGCTTTGCGCGCCCCATACGCCCTTGATGGAAGGGTGCAACCGCTGCACGGGGCCTCTATGTCCGGTCACGAGACACGCAGCACTCGCGCCAACACCCTCCGCTGACATGCGTGCCCAGCGCTCACGCGCCTCTGACCGATCATGCAGCATGACGCGGTCCAGTCGCTCGCTTTCCAGCGCGAAAACGATGTTCTGGTCCTTCATATCGTCTGGCCAGCCAAGCGAAACGAACTGATCCGGCGACCAGCTGCGCAGGAAAATCAACAGCGCATTCAGGCCCTCGTCAATGGTGCCCTCCAGCCATTCTTCGTGCTTTGCTTTGAAAGCAGAATGGACCTGAATAGTGCGTGCGTCTGGCGATGCAGTTGTGCCAAGAACATACTCCGTCTTGTCCCAAAGATAGTTCGGAGCAATGTTGACTGCGCGCTTAACGGGCTGCGGTACTATCATCGTAATAGGTCGTCGCTTGCTGCCCTCTCCGCTTCTGAGATCAATAGGCGGACCCGCAACCGTTCCATCCGCATTAAGCGCAATCAGGAACCCGACATTCTGCGTCGAATAGCCAAAGCCCGGCACCTCGCCGCGCGCGGCCATGCGGTCATAGGCTCGGACAAGGGAGGCGAGCGCGCTCATCGGCGGATCTCCGTTGAATCGGGATGGGGAATGCGCATCACGCCGTTGTCGAGAGCGGCCCGAAAGAACAGTGAGGAACGGTCTCCGGCGTGATCGATATCGTAGAGCATGAAGCCGAGATCGCGCGTCTCGTCGATGGCGCTGGGCATTGCGGCCCCGTCTTCCACCAAGTCGAACCGCGCCGGGAATTCCCGCGTGCCGAGGCAGGGTTGGTGGAAGCACTGGCCGCCACGCGCACGTCGGCGGAAAGTGTCGATATGCTTACCCGGATTATCCTCTGGTCCTGCCTTCGCCGTCATCTCGAACCGGGCCTTGATGACATATCTGACTCTGGATAATACCGTGGCAGCGCGCTGTTGGCGGTTGTCTTCGATGACCAGCATTAGATCGGAGATGTCGCCGCTGTTCATTGCCCTCTTCGCGGAAGCCGCCGAGGCCTTGGCGCCCACCTCGTTGCGGCGCATGGACTGAAAGCGGATGGCGTTGAGGACGTGGATTTCCTCGACAATCCAGCGGATGGCCGGCTTCCAGTGGATCGCCTCCAGAATGCCCCGCGCTGCGGAGGGCGTCATCACGTCATAGGAGACGCGCTCCACCTTCATTTCTGGGCGGGTGAAACAGGCGTGATCGCCGGATACGAGAAGTCTTATGCCGTGTGTCATGTGTCCTCACATTATCAAGTCATCAATGACGAGCATCTCCGCATCTTCCCACAGCAGCCCCAGTTCCTGCGTGTAGAGCCCTGGGCTCTCCAACACGGCGAACTGCTGCGCCGTATCGACGAACCGGGCGCGGCCATTGTCGATCAGGCGCTTGCGGGCCTTGGGCGGCACCTGCACGGTATAGGTCTGTAGCGCACGCGCCGCCGCACCGGGCTTGAGCCATTCCCCGACGAGGCCTTTGATCGCATCCTGTGCTTTTTCATCCGCCGGAATGACCACCGGCTCCATACCGCTCTCGATCAGCCGGAATTTCTCCGCCACGGTCTGATAGGAGAACATCAGGCTTCCAGTGGAGAGCTTGAAAGCGTCCGCGACCTCGTACCTATCCAGTCCCTTTGCTCCGCGCTGCCAGTAGACCTCTTCAAAGTAGTCCGCGATAGCCTCGGGCGAGAACAGCTCCGTATGCCTCATCGCCACCCGGTGCATTGCTTCGGCAAAAGCCCTGATCTCGGCGGGCGGCTTTGACTCCTCCGGTTGAAATACAGTGACTATGCTGTCTTCCACCGTCAGCCTGGCCTCACGGTTGCAGCGCCCTGCCGCCTGAGCAATCTGGTCCAGCCCTGCCTCCGCCCGCCAAACCCTTGGGAAATCGAGATCAACGCCAGCCTCCACAAGCGATGTGGCGATGACGCGGCACGGGTTCCCAGCTTTCAGGCGCCGCCGCACCTCATCCAGTGCTTCGCGTCGGTGGACCGCGATCTGGCGTGTGCTGAGATGCATCAGACCGTCCAGTCCAGCGTCCTTCGCGGCGGTGTACAGCGCCAACGCATGCTTGCGGCTGTTGACGATCACCAGCTCCTGTCTATGCCTCGCCAGTTCCTCCACCAGCGCGGCATCGCTTACGGGGCCTTTGCGCACATCAAGCGCCACCCGGCGTAAAGTGCGGTGCAATGCAGGCGGATCGGGTGCCAACTCCACGGGTACTGGCGAGAAGCCGCCCTCAAAGCCGCGCCTCCCATCGACCGGTGCCGCGAGTGCAGGCTGCGTGGCCGTGCAGAGGATGATTGTCGCCCCGTAGTTGCGCGCCAGCTCGTCGAGCGCGGCGACGCAAGGCCTGAGCACCGGCAGCGGAATGGTCTGTGCCTCGTCAAGGATAATCACGGCGTTCGCCAGCGCATGCAGCTTGCGACAGCGCGAAGGACGGTTGGCGAAGAGACTTTCGAACAGTTGCACATTCGTCGTCACCACGACTGGTGCCGCCCAGTTTTCCATGGCCAAGCGAAGTTTATCGCGTCCCTCTACTGGCTTGCCATCTTCCTGCTCAATTGCAGAATGATGCTCCAGCACGACATCATCGCCGAGTACCTTGCGAAAGATCGCCGCTGTCTGGTCGATAATGGAGGTGAACGGAATGGCGCAGATGATCCGCTTCATGCCGTGGACCTTGACGTGGTCCAGCGCAAAGCCGAGCGACGCCAGCGTCTTGCCGCCACCGGTGGGGACATTCAGCGTGTAAACGCCTCTGGGCGAAGTCGCTTTCGAACGCACGGTGTGTAGAATGTCCGCCCGAAGGAGGTTGAGCTTGCCGTCAGCAGGTTTCCCCGCCATCTCGCGGCCATAGCTTTCGAGCAACCGGGGAAGCACGGTCTGGAGTTCAGGCCATTCCCGATCAACCGGCTTGCCCTCTGCCGCCGCGTAAAACGCCTCCGTGTCCAGAAAATCCGCATCCACAAGTGTGGAAAAAATCATACGGCCAAGCATGGCAAGCTGGAAGCCTGCAGTCTTTCTATCCTGATGCGGTTTGAACGTGGCCGGGATCAGCCCTCCATTTGCGATCTGCAACTCGGTTTCCCAGACAGGATCAAGCACTGGAATGGGCTTCTTGAGGCGGTCATTCAAGGATGCGTGAGAACTCTCTCTATCCGCCAGCCCGCTGTGATGGCCAGCTATGCAGAAAGCTGCGAGTTGGGCAGCCACCATATCATCACCCTTGAATCCGGCCTGCATCAGCATCTGTGCGCCAGCCGTCGAATGATCCGGGCTCTCACCAGAATTCTTGATATACGCCTGAAATGCCGAAGAATATTTTCCGAGGTCATGGAACAAGCCCACAAGCCTTCCGAGCGGACCGAAGCCAAATTTTTCTGCTCGCTCATGCGCAAGAAGCGAAACATTCGTCAGATGCGCGGCAAGTATCTGCCACTCTATTTCCGGCCGGCCGACGAGAGAATGAGCATACAACGCCATGGAATAGATACCAGCTTAAATAAATAAAAAATGCAATAAATATCCTATCTTGTGTTAAATTTTATAAATAGTTTGACATTTTATCTATTTACACAAATATATTTCAGTAGAAATAAGTGCAAATTGAATGGGCATATATCTGCGCGCTGCACCTTCATTTGCAATCCGGATCGTGATCTTGGTCCTCACACAAAGGCAAAATCATCAGCCACGAGTGCGGTTTTCTGTACACCAGCCAATATGAGTACGGTTGTGGCGTTAATCGTTATCACGGTGTCGCCGCCAACTTGTGTGGCTACAGCGAGGAGTTCGGCCAGCGTGTCAAATGACATACCAAAATCACATGCCAGTACGTCGTTCAGGCCTGCGCCTGCTGAGAAATCCATGATCCTGTCGAGACCACAGTCGGTGCTGAAGCGGAAGGTGTCGCCTCCCAGCCCGCCTGTCAGCGTATCGTTGCCAAGGCCGCCAATGAGTGTGTCGGCCTGGTTCGAGCCCAGTATCCAATCATTTCCTGCATCACCGTCCAAGGTCAGGCTATTTGCAGAAATATACCCGAACATGTTGTTGCTGGTGCTGCTGCCTGTGATGAAGGTTGCGCCGCCGTAGGCCACAACCTGCTCGATGTTGTCGCTCAGTCGAATGTTGGCCTGGGTGTAGAGCGTATCAAAGCCACCGTTCAGATCTTCGATGACCATATCATCGGCACTTTCAATGTAATAGATATCATTGCCTGCTCCGCCAACAAGCATGTCTGCTCCTGCAAATCCTTGCAACACATCATCGCCAGCTATGCCTTCCAGGCGATTGTCTTGCGCATCCCCAATAATGGTGTCGTTGAATGCCGAGCCTCTGAGGCCCTCGATGGCTGTGTAGGTGTCGCCCGCAGCTTCGCCGGTGTTCAATCCGGGTCCTGACAAGCTTATTAACACGCCTGCCGCCGAGCGCTCGTAGCTTGCCAGATCAAGTCCTGTGCCGCCCGAAAGCTGATCCGCGCCTGTGCCACCGTCCAGAACATTATTCTGACCATCACCCGTCAGCGTATCGTTAAAGGCAGAGCCTCTGAGGCCTTCAATGCCTGTGAAGGTGTCACCCTGCGCATCGCCTGTGTTGAGAGCAGGTTGCGCCAGATTGACAATCAGGCCAGTGGTTGATGCTGCATACGTCGCAGTATCAGCGCCTTCTCCTCCAACAAACGAATCGGCCCCAGCGCCACCATCAAGGATGTCGTTGCCCCCGTCGCCTGAGAGCGTGTCATTGCCAGCTCCGCCATTCAGCTGATCCTCCGCGTCCCCTCCCGTCAGCCGGTCGTTGCCAGCGCCGCCAAAGAGTGTGTCGTTACCATCGTCACCCGCAAGGGAGTCATCTCCGTCCTGACCTGAGATCAGATCAGAGCCTGATCCGCCCACCACAGTGTCATTGCCGATGCCTCCGTTGATGGTATCGGTGCCATCTGCACCATACAAAACGTCTGCGCCGTCATTGCCGTCAATTGAATCATTGCCAGCTCCGCCGTTAAGTGTGTCGTTGCCATTGAGTCCGCGGAGCATATCGTTGCCCGAGCCCCCCGAAATCACATTGGCATTGTTGTCGCCTTCAAGCTGGTCATTGTATTCTGAGCCTTGAAGGTTTTCGATCGAGATCAGGATATCTCCTGCGGCGTCACCTGTATTGATTGAGGGGATCAGCAGTGACATGATCACACCAGTAGTGGCTCCGGTAAAGCTGGCTGTGTCGTTTCCGTCTCCGCCATTGAGTGAGTCGACACCTTGGCCACCTTCTAATGTGTCGTTGCCGGCGAGCCCTTCGAGCGTATCATTTCCCGCACCGCCCATAAGCACATTCGCTTGGATATCACCGCGCAGGCGATCATTGAAACTGGATCCAATCAAGCCTTCGATGCTGGCATATATGTCTCCAACCGCTTCACCGCTGTTGGTGCTGACCGTAACTGTTACAGTCTCCCAATATCCGTCAACCCAACCGCCCTCACTGCCGTAATAACCACCGTCAATCCAAACCTGCGATGTTTGGGTGTCGAGAGTGAGCGACGCAATCAATCCACTTGTTGCACCAGCATAGCTCGCCTGATCCTGTCCATCGCCGCCGTTGAGCGAGTCCGCTCCTACGCCCCCTTCCAACATATCGTTTCCTGCGCCACCCAACAAGGTATCATGACCTGCGAGGCCCCGTAATGTGTCGTTGTTGTCGCCGCCTTCAAGACGATTAGCTGATGCGTTGCCCTCCAGCAGATCGTTAAAATTGCTTCCGATAATCCCCTCGAACTCACTGATTGTATCGAGAGCAGCTTCACCTGTATTGAGTGAGGCCGTGGTGAGCGAGACAGTCACCTGTGCCATGGCATCGCTGTAACTCACGAGATCGAAGCCTGCACCGCCAATGAGCACGTCATTGCCAGCATTGCCCTGAATCACATCATCACCGCCCATTCCGCGAATGGTGTCATTGCCCGCACCGCCAAACAGTCCATTTGCGAGGCCGTCACCCTCAATCACGTCATTGTATTGAGAACCCAGAATGTTCTCGATGGCGATAAAGACATCCCCCACGGCTTCACCTGAGTTTGTCGCAGGTGAGATTAAAGATACGCCAACGGCAGAAGCTGCATTTGCATAGCTCGAGGTGTCTATGCCTGCCCCGCCATTGAGTGTGTCAGCGCCCAGGCCGCCCATAAGCGTGTCATTGCCGCCGTCACCATCAAGAGAGTCATTGCCATTCATGCCGCGCAGTTCATTGGCGTTGGCATCACCGCGCAGTGTGTCATTGAACTGCGAGCCGATCAGGCCTTCAATTGAAGTGTAGGTGTCGCCAAGTGCATCAAGCGTGTTGGGGTTTTGATAGGTCCACTGCCATGTGTACCACCAAACGAGTACAGGAATTAATGACAAAGCAGCATTAAGTCCCGAATTTGACGTCTCATAACTGGCAAAATCAAAGCCATCGCCGCCATTAAGAGTGTCGGCCCCGCTGCCGCCATCCAGCGTGTCATTCTCGATGCCACCGGAAAGACTATCGGCTCCCGCACCGCCGCGCAGAAGGTCGTCGCCTTCTCCGCCACCCAGCGTGTCGTTACCATCACCACCATTCAGCGTGTCGTTGCCGTTTTCTCCCTCCAGCCTGTCATTGCCTGCATCAGCACTGAGGTTGTCATCACCTGACCCGCCGATAAGCTGATCGTCACCTGTGCCACCTGTGAGGGAGTCTGCATCATCGCCGCCGTAGAGCGTGTCATTGCCATCCCCGCCCTGAAGCGTGTCCTGACCGTCGCCTCCATCGAGCAGGTCGTTTCCATTCTGGCCCTCAAGCAGGTCATTGCCATATCCGCCGTTCAGCGAGTCAAGACTATCGCCACCGCGTAAGGTGTCGTTCCCCAGCCCGCCTTCGATGCTGTTGGCCGCGCTGTCGCCCTCTAGGCGGTCGTCAAAGCTCGTTCCGATGATGTTTTCGATTGAAGTCAGGATGTCACCAGCAGCATCTCCCGTGTTTGTGGCTGCAGCCAACAAGGAGACAAAAACACCAGCCTCGGATCCTGCATACGACGCTGTATCAATGCCGTCACCGCCGTCCAAAAGGTCAGCGCCTAAACCACCTGTCAGCAGGTCATTCCCAATACCGCCGCGCAGTGTGTCATTGCCCGCATCGCCCATCAGCGTGTCGCGGCCAGCAAGGCCGAAGATGCTGTCATTGCCATCCAGGCCCGTGATGAGGTCATTCCACTCTGTGCCTGTCAATGTGTCAGCATTGTCAGAATTGCGCCGTATGTCGGATCCGGTTGCAGAAATCCAATCATTGAGCAGGCCCTCATCGTCAACCGTAGTTCTGCCTGTTAATTCTCCTGCCGTATTGTAGGAGCTGGAGACGGCCTGGTAGGTCGAGAGACCCAAGTGGTCGCGCTCGTAAGAGTCAGATGTACCATTGTCATAAAGGATGCGTCTCGAGATGACGTTGCCGTCCCTGTCTGTCACGGTCCAACAAGACGTCCATGGTTGCGCAGTGAGCGCTCCATCGATCTGAAAACTAGTCGTCGTGCCATCGAGGTTTGTCGTGGTGCCGTCCACAAGAGACACAGGCACAAGCGCACGCCAGATTGCGCTGCCCTCAATGAACTGCCCGTTGCCAAACTCGATGCGATCCACACCGCTCATTGTGGCGAAGAAGTCCTTCACGAACAGCGCCGTTGCAGTGCCTGCGGTTGAACTCACGATCTTTAGATCGAGTCCCTCGCGTGTCAGTGTCAGCCCGCCGAATGGATTGTTCAAAGCATTGAGCGTACCCACCGGGTTGAACCAAAGCCGGATGATATCCGTCTGCGTCGTTGCGCCAATGGTTGCGGCCACAACCACATCGCGCGTGCCAAAGGACGTGAACACGAAGGTGTCGTTGCCCATGCCGCCGATCAGGTAATCATTGCCGTCGCCGCCCAGCAGTGTGTCATTGCCTTCACCGCCATTGAGCAGATCATCGCCCGTGCCGCCGATGAGGCTGTCGTTGCCTGCGCCGCCCACAAGCCAATCATGGCCAGCGCCGCCGTCGAGTGTGTCGTTACCCGCGTCTCCGATGATGATATCCGTGCCTACATGGCCCGTGATGCTGTCGTCCCCCGCGCCGCCCACAATCTGCAAGACTCCGCGCAGGCCCAGCCGAAGCGCGGGCAGCGGCCATCGACACCCAGCCTGCTCACAGGGCGGATCTTTGATTCCAACGGCAACCGCATGTCTCCGACCCATGCCAACAAGCGCGGCGTGCGCTACCGCTACTACACCTCGCGGGCTCTGGCCGAGGGGCGCAAGAACGAGAGTGGCACTCCTGCACGGGTCTGCGCACCAGAGATCGAGAAAGCAGTGATCGCAGCAGTACGGCAGCACATCAGCGATCTGGAACGACAAAAGGGGACTCCGGCCGCGCAGTTGCTCACCGAACAACGGGAATCCACCAAACACTTGGCCACATCATCATCAGAGCCACGGAACGACGCGGCCTTGATTGCGGACTTCCTCGGGCGGATCGATGTTTATGCGGATAGGTTCGAATTGGAGATCAAAGGCGACTTCCAACCGGATCGCGTCCCCCATCTCCCATTGGAGGGGCACGACACTTGCGAGGCGATCAAAGCCCAGCCTGCACACCTCACTTTGACTGTTCCCTGGTCGCCTGCACACCACAAACCGCGACACCTGATTGTTGAAGGGGCACCAGCAGAGGCTGGGAGCTCGTCTGTGCAAGACAATGGCAGCTGCCTGCATCTGGCCCATGCCATCGTGACAGGCCGATGCTGGCTTGCGGAACTGGCATCTGGAACAGCCCAGAGCATCGACATCATTGCCCGGCGCGAGGCTAAGCATGTGCGCACCATCCGCACCACCATTGCGCTGGCCTTCCTCGCCCCCGACATGATCGCACAGATGATCGCCGAAGGTTTGCCCGCCAACTGGACCCTCACCGATGTGGCACGCCGCCTGCCAAAACAGTGGACCGACCAACGCAAAATGTTTGCGGGTTGAGCCACCGGCCAGATCCATTGGTATGATCAGTGAAACTTGGCCAGGGCGCCAATGGCTTTGCCCGTTTGACCTAAATCATCACAACACAAAAAAACTTGCGACGGTGCAGCAGGTTGCTGATGCCATTGAGTAGCCGGACGATGAAGCAGACGAACCATCACGTGCACGCATCGTTCAGACCCACAGTGATTGAAGCAGCCCGAAAGCACCCCGTTATACAAACCGCGCTCTGCGGCGTTCGAACCTGGTCTCTGCCGCGCCACACCTGCAAAATATGGAAACGCAAAACCCGCGCGAGAGACAGGCCACTGCAATTGGGCAGTCCGAGCCCTCGTTCCAGCAACACGAGACCCTACCCACCAAGCAGAGCAGGGCAAGCCTTTGAAAGCCCGACCGTATTCTTCAAGGAATATATTGATATTACAGGAATAAAAGTGTTGGTGGGCGCGACAGGGATCGAACCTGTGACCCCTTCGATGTCAACGAAGTGCTCTACCGCTGAGCTACGCGCCCGGTACGTCTGGGTAAAGTGCCTATAGCTTCCGTTACGATGGGGCGCAACCCGCTTTGCAGGCAGATTCAAGCTGCTTTCTGGATCATGCGGTTGACCTCGTTCACGAGGTCCTTGAGATGGAACGGCTTGGACAACACCTTGGCATCCTTGGGGGCCTTGGAGTCGGGATTGAGGGCAACGGCCGCAAAGCCCGTGATGAACATCACCTTGATATCCGGATCGAGTTCCGTCGCGCGCCGCGCCAGCTCGATGCCATCCATCTCTGGCATGACGATGTCGGTCAGGAGCAGGTCAAAAGGCTCTTCGCGCAGGCGGTTGTAAGCTCCCAGGCCATTGTCGAAGGAGATGACATCGTAGCCGGCGTTTTCCAGCGCACGCAGCAGAAACCGGCGCATGTCGTTGTCATCTTCAGCGAGGAGAATGCGGGCTTTCATATTTTTAACTCGTCTTTCGCTCGTCAGTTCGGTAGCTTTATCGCACAAACCTTGGG
>JANMMX010000058.1:0-1923 GCA_031373605.1 Allobosea sp.
CCGCCGCCCGCATCCCTGTTCGAGACGGTGCCCGAGCCGATGATGGTTCCCGCCGAAAGCGTGCGTGTCCTGGCAGCATGGGCGATCAGCTGGCCGAAATCGAAGGTCATGTCGATGCCGGCATTGGGTTTTCCGAACAGCTTGCCGTTCAGCGATGTCAGCAGTGGCAAATGCAGCTTGCCGCCCTGCCAGGCAGCGCCCAGCTGATCCGGCGTGACGGCCACGGGCGAGAATGCGCTGGACGGCTTGGCCTGGAAGAAGCCGAAGCCCTTGGCGAGTTCCCCGGGGATGAGATTGCGCAGGCTGACATCGTTGACGATCATCACCAGCCGGATATGCGCCAATGCGTCGGAGGCACTTGTGCCCATGGGCACATCGCCAGTGATGACAGCGACTTCCGCCTCGCAATCAATGCCGTAATGCTCTGTCGGAAAGCGGATCGGATCGCGCGGGCCAAGGAACGTGTCGGAGCCACCCTGATACATCAGCGGATCAGTCCAGAAGGTCGCTGGCATCTCGGCGCCGCGCGCTTTCCGCACCAGCTCGACATGGTTCACATAGGCCGAGCCATCGGCCCATTGATAGGCGCGCGGCAAGGGCGAGGCACAGTCATGCTCGTGAAACCGGAAGGACGGCACCGCGCCATGCTGAAGCCCCTCGGCCAGATCAGCCAGCCGGGGCGCGAACATCTCCCAGTTGTCGAGCGCGGCCTGCAAGGTGGGCACGACCGGGAAGGCATCGCTCGCCCGCGTCAGGTCATTCGAGACAACAACCAGGCGGCCATCGCGGCCCTGTTTCAGCGAAGCGAGTTTCATCTCTTTCCATTCCCCCCAAGTTGGTCATGATGCTTGTTCTGACCGAAACAAACCACAGGCCGGGAGCAAGCGCCATGACCGAAACAGAAATGACTGCCAAGAAAGCCGCCGGCGCCATGAAGCGGCGCGATTTTCTGAAAGGCGGCGCGGTGGCGGCAGCGGCCCTTCCGGTCGTGAGCCCGGCAGTGGCGCAATCCCTGCCGGAAGTGAAGTGGCGACTGACATCGAGCTTCCCCAAATCGCTCGACACGATCTTCGGCACGGCCCAGCAATTCGCCAAGCTGATGGCGGAAGCCACCGACGGCAAATTCCAGGTGCAGACCTTTGCTGCGGGCGAGATCGTGCCTGGCCTGCAGGCGCTTGATGCGGTGACCAGCGGCACGGTCGAATGCGCGCATACGCCGACCTATTTCTATGTCGGCAAGGACCCGACACTTGGCCTGGGCACCGGCATTCCGTTCGGCCTCAACGCCCGCCAGCAGCATTCCTGGTGGCATTTTGGCGGCGGCGCCGAGATCGTGAATGCCTCGCTCGCGAAATTCAACGCCATTTCCTTTCCCTGTGGCAACTCCGGCTGCCAGATGGGCGGCTTCTTCCGGAAGGAGTTGCAAAGCGTCGATGACCTGAAGGGCCTGAAGTTTCGCATCGGCGGCATGGGCGGCCAGGTGATGGCCAAGCTTGGCGTTGTGCCGCAACAGATCGCGGGTGGCGATGTGTATCCGGCACTGGAGCGCGGCACCATTGATGCGGCCGAGTTTGTCGGCCCCTATGATGATGAGAAGCTCGGTTTCCATCGCGTGGCGAAATACTACTATTATCCCGGCTTCTGGGAGGGGGGCGCCATGCTGCACCTCGTCATCAATCAGGAAGCCTGGAACAAGCTGCCGAAAGTCTATCAGGCCATCGTGCAGCAGGCCTGCGAATCGGCCAACAACTGGATGCTGGCCAAATATGACGCGGTGAACCCGCCTGCCCTCAAGCGCCTGATCGCGGCGGGCACCGAATTGCGTGCCTTCCCGCAACCGATCATGGAAGCGGCGCTGAAGGCGGCGAACGAATACTATGCCGAGCTCTCGGGCCGGAGCGAGAGCTTCAAGAAGGGCTACGA
>JANMMX010000115.1:0-4620 GCA_031373605.1 Allobosea sp.
ATCGATTTTCTGGCGGCAACGGAAGCGTTTGATGACCTGAAGCGGTTTTCCTTCCGCTCACCGATTGGCGAGCCGGAACAGCGCCATGTGCTGGTGGGGAGCGCTCAGGGTCGCGTCATCGCTGTGGTCTACACGCTGCGAGACAACACGATCCGGCTGATTTCGGCCCGTCGTGCGCGCGTGAAAGAGGTTGAATTATGGGCAAAGAACGAATCGTAAAGCTCACCGGCACGCTTGCTGATGGCAATGCCGTCATAGAACATGCCGATGGTCGTCTCGAAAAGATGACCGATGCATCCGACTGGCAGCGCGTTGATGCGCTGACCGAGGGTGAGCTTCAGCAGGCGGCCTTGGCGGACAATGACTGGGACGGGTTGGTCGAGATTGACTGGTCCAAGATCGAGATCACACGCCCTGCACGCAAGACAGCGATCTCGATCCGGGTTGACGAGGATGTCCTGAGCTTTTTCAAAGCGGGTGGAGATGGCTACCAGAAGCGGATCAATGCCGTATTGCGGTCCTATGTGACAGCATCTGGCGCTGCTTCATTTGGAAAAAAATAATCAAAACAACGCATCTGTTCTTGAGACCGAACCGCGAAACCAGATGTTTTTCATGGCGTGGAGCGCAGATTTTGCTCTGTAGTCACGTTTCATTGAAGCTGCCTCCGCTTCCTGAAAAACTTGCGCCGCGCCCAGATCGTCAGCCCGGTGCCCATCAGGCCGAGCATCACCACAGCTGTCAGCAGGTTCAGCCAGGCTGACACATGTCCGCCCCAGTTGCCTTCATGGATCAGGCGCGGCCAGTTGCGGCTGGCGGGCGCAAGCCCGTCGGCTGTCACGATGAAACTGCGATATTCGCCCTGGTCAAGCACGCGGGCGATCAGGCGCGGCCCGCGCATGCGCAGGCTGAGCAGGCCGGACAGATCATGGCTGGCAGCCACGAGCTGAACCGCCTCGCGCAGCTTGGGCACTGCGGCCCGCGGCGCTGCCGCAGGAGCGCTGAAGGTCAGCCCATAGGCCAGCGCCAACCCTGTCAGCGGGCTGATGATGACCAGCGGCAGGGCCAGCCAGGCACCACCACGATGCCACCCGCCGAGTGAATTGCGAAAACGGGGCCAGCCCATCAGCAACCCCAGCGGGATCAGCGCCAGCATCGCCCAGGTCGAGGCTGTGACCAGCCAGCGCAGATCCAGCAGCAAGGTTTCATGCAGGCGTCGCGCCGTCCCGAACGTCTCCGCAAGCCAGGATTCATCAGTCAACTCGCTGCCGGATGCCGTCGCCAGCACCACATCATCGTCATCCCCCGGCATTCCGATGGTCAGCGTGCCCGCATAAGGACGGTGGGTAAGGCTCGCGGCCTTGGCGCCCGGATCATGCCGATCCAGAAAACCGAGCAGTTTCTCGGCGGACAGCACACCAGTCTTGCTCGACGACACCGTCATGACTGGCTCGAAAGACAGCACCAGACCCGACAGCAGCAAGGCCGCCAGAGGCAGCGCAAACACCAGTGTGACCCAGCGGTGCAGCTTCAAAAGCCATATCTTGAAGTTCATGGCGGCCCCGCTGTGACAATCTGACTGATCCACACACACATACCGTGGATTGACGATTCTGGCGAGCCTCGGCACGGCCTGAAAACGGCAGGATCAACACATGAAAAAGCACTGGCCTGCAGCGCTCTTCAGGACGCTACCCCGCGATCTTGCCGAAATCGGCGACCGTCAGCGTGACACGGCGAAGCTGTGCCAGCAGCCGCAGGCGGTTCATGCGCAAGGGTGCTTCTGGCGCATTGACCATGACCTTCTCGAAAAAGGCATCGACGGGCGCGCGAAGTGCCGCCATCGCGCGCATGGCCGTCGCATAGTCCTCATGGGTCACGGCACTTGCCGCATCGCGCGCGGCGATGGCCAGGCTTGCGCCCAGCGCCTTGTCCTCGGCCTCCGGCAGCGCTGCCAGATCAGCCTCAGCCTCGAACGCGCCCTCGCCATCCTTCTTCTCCTCGGCCTTGAGGATGTTGGCGGCGCGCTTGTAACCCGCCAGCAGATTGACGCCGTCCTCGGTCGAAAGGAACGCTGTCAGCGCCTCGACGCGGCGGACGATCAGCAGCAGGTCGTCATTGGCGGTGCTCTCACTCCCCTTTGCGCCCTCTCCCCCCTTGTGGGGGAGAGTTGGAGAGGGGGTCTTTTTTCCGGCGAGCTCTGTGGAAGGAAGCAAGGCCCCCTCCCTGCCCTCCCCCACAAGGGGGGAGGGTGAAGGCAGGCCTGCGCCCAGCACAGCATCCACCAGATCATGCCGCGCGCCCTGCTCGCGAAGGGAGCCTTTCAGGCGCTCGTGGAAGAAGGAGAGAAGGTCGCTGGAGAAAGATCGAGAAACATTCCGCGCCAACGCTTGATAATGCTCATGTTCAAAAACATCACCTATTGGCTGATTCATGAAATCCGAAGCCGCGATCATCGTATCAATATCAGACAATCTAGTAAAAAATTCAATAAATTTCTCCGAATATACCTCGAATAATATTGAATTGTATTCAGTATCTTCTGAAAAACTTCCAGGATACGAGGCTTGAGCAGTTGAAATAAGAAATCCATAGCTGTCAATAATCAGATCCCAATTCAAAAAAGCTCGATATGGATAATCATCAAATGGTGGAAACATTGACGCCCCACCGGATTCTGCATCGTATTTTTGAAGCAAATTCGAGAACCGTCCGTCTAGGAAATGCCAAGAAATAGATTTGGCGAGCGCTAGAGCAGATTTCTGGATAGATTCCAACAACCCCAACCGCACCTCATTCTCAACCACCAGCCGGATCACACCCAGCGCCGCGCGTCTTAACGCATACGGGTCCTTGCTGCCCGTCGGCTTCTCATCAATCGCCCAGAAACCCACCAGCGTGTCCAGCTTGTCGGCCAGCGCGACCGTCACCGCCACGGGGTCTGTCGGCACGCGGTCGGTCGGGCCTTGCGGCTTGTAATGGTCCTCGATTGCCGCGCAGACGGACGGATGCTCGCCCTGCAGCGCGGCATATTTCCGGCCCATCAGGCCCTGCAATTCCGGAAATTCGCCGACCATTTCGGTGACGAGATCGGCCTTGCACAACAAAGCCGCGCGCTCCGCCAGATCGGGATCAGCGCCGACAACCGGTGCCAGTTCGCGCGCCAGTGCCGCGATGCGCGCCACGCGCTCGCCTTGCGTGCCCAGCTTGGCGTGAAACACGATGTTCAGCGCCTTCAGCTTTTCCAGCCGCTGGTCGAGCGGCTTCGATGCTTTGTCGGCATAGTCCGGCAGCGGCTTCCTGTCCGTTTCCCAGAAATAGGCGGCGTCCGACAGGCGCGCGCGCACCACGCGCTCATTGCCCGCGATGATCGCCGCCCCGCCATCGCTGGCGATCAGGTTGGAAACGAGGATGAAGCGGTTGGAGAGGGTGCCGCTGGTCGCATTGCGCAACACGAAACACTTCTGGTTCGCGCGGATGGTCGCGCGCACGGCCTCGGATGGCACATCGAGAAAGCGCTCTTCGAACGCGCCCATCAGCACCACAGGCCATTCGACCAGCCCTGCCACCTCTTCCAGCAGGCCCTCGTCTTCCACCAGCTCAAGCCCCTGCGCGAAGGCGAGCGTGCGGGCCTCACCGGCGATGATGTCTTTCCGGCGGTCGGCATCGAGCACGACCTTGGCCTTCTCAAGGCTCGCGACATAATCCTCGAAACGCCGCACCTTGATGGCGCCCGGCGCCATGAAGCGGTGGCCATAGGTGATGTTGGACGAGGCGATGCCACCCACCTCGAACGCCACGACCTCCGGCTCCTCGGTCTCGGCGCCGAAGGTGCAAAGGATCGATTGCAGCGGGCGCACCCAGCGCAGGCTGGCGGACGAGGCGGAGGCCGCGCCCCAGCGCATCGATTTCGGCCAGGGGAAATTGCGGATCACCTCCGGCACAATCTCGGCAATCGCGGCAACTGTCAGTTGGCCAGGCTTCTGCGTGATGGCCACATAGAACTGGCCTTTTTTCGGGTCGCTCTCGATGGTCGCCTGATCGACAGATGTCAGGCCTGCACTTTTCAGGAAGCCCTGAATGGCGGCTTCTGGCGCGTCGATTCGCGGCCCTTTCTTCTCCTCGCGCTGGGCCGCACCCTGCACCGGCAGACCGGCAATGTGCAGCGCCAGTCGGCGCGGTGTGGCGAAGGCCTTCGCGCCCTCATAGACCAGCCCGCGCGCCACCAGCGCGTCAGTGACGAGCTTGCGCAAATCCTCTGCCGCGCGGCGCTGCATGCGGGCAGGAATTTCCTTGGAGAAGAGTTCAAGCAGGAGATCGGGCATCAGGCTGCTCCCCCACCCGCCGTCTTCAGCCAGGCCGCACCGCAGGCTTTCGAGAGTTCGCGCACGCGCAGGATATAGCCCTGCCGCTCGGTGACGGAGATCACGCCGCGCGCATCGAGCAGGTTGAAGACATGGCTCGCCTTGATGCATTGGTCATAGGCGGGCAGCGCCAGCTGGTGCGGCAGTTCGCTGCCCTCCGCCGGCTCGCCGGCGGCCAGCAACGCGCGGCATTCGGTCTCGGCATCGCTGAAGCGCTGGAACAGCATGGCGGTGTTGGCATGCTCGAAATTATGTC
>JANMMX010000010.1:0-2152 GCA_031373605.1 Allobosea sp.
ACGACCTCGGTTTGCCGGGCCGCTTCGATGTTTATTACGGCATGGCCGACAAACGCATCGGCGTTGCGCGGCTGGACTTGCCAGAACACCTGCCAGAATGACCAAGCCACCCACCATCGCCGCACAACCACCGGGCAAAGCTTGGCACAGCCAGTCTGCCGAGGAAGTGCTGGCACAACTCGGCTCCGCAGCGAACGGACTTTCCGAGCAGGAAGTCGCAAAACGCCTCGCGGCGGATGGCCTGAACGAGTTGATAGAAGGCAAGCGCATCAGCGCGTGGCAAATTTTCCTTGGCCAATTCAAGAGCCTCATCGTGTGGATTCTCATCGTCGCGGGAATCATCTCCGGCGTGCTCGGTGAAATGGTCGATGCCATCGCCATCCTCGCCATCGTCATTCTGAATGCGGTCATCGGATTTTATCAAGAGCACAGCGCTGAGAAATCCATCGCGGCGCTCAAGAAGATGACCGCGCCGCAAGCGAAGGTGCAGCGCGACGGGCAGGTTGCTTCCATTCCTGCGGCGGGAATCGTTGCTGGTGACATTCTCATGCTGGAAGCGGGTGATCTGGTTGCGGCGGATGCCCGGCTTCTAACAGCGGCATCGCTCAAATGCATCGAGTCCGCGCTGACCGGCGAGTCGGAGTCGGTGACGAAACAGCCCGCCACGTTGGGACAAGGCGACATCCCACTCGGCGACCGCGAGAACATGGTGTTTATGGGCACGAGCATCGCCGCAGGCACGGGGCAGGCCGTTGTTGTGGCCACCGCGATGAAGACGGAACTGGGGCACATCGCGGGGATGATGGAAGAGGCGGGCGTGGACGAGGGGACACCGCTGGAGAAGAAGCTGGAGTCTTTCGGAAAAGTGCTCGTCTGGGCGGCTCTGGGCATCGTCGCGCTGCTGTTCGGACTGGGACTGCTGCGCGGGACGCCGCTCATGGAATTGTTCATGACCTCGGTCAGTCTTGCCGTGGCCGCCGTGCCGGAAGGTCTGCCCGCCGTGGTCACGGTGGCGCTCGCGCTCGGCGTGCGGCGCATGGCTCGCCGCCGCGCGCTTGTGCGCAAACTTGCCGCAGTCGAGACGCTTGGCTCGACGACGGTCATTTGCACGGACAAGACCGGCACCTTGACGCTCGGCGAGATGACCGTGCGCGCTCTCTATGTCGCAGGCCAAAGCTACGAAGTCACCGGCGAAGGCTACGCGCCAGAGGGGGAAGTGCGCATCGGAGACAAGAAGGCGGAAGCCCCGCAACACACGCCGTTGCTGGAACTTGCGACCGTCATCCTCGGCTGCAACAACTCGCATCTCACACAGGAAAACGGGACATGGAAAACCGTTGGTGATCCCACTGAAGGCGCATTGCTGGTAGCCGGTTCCAAGGCGGGTGGCGACCGTGAGAAGATCGAGAAAGAGCTACCAAAGCATCACGAGATCCCTTTCGACTCCGACCGCAAACGCAGCACCACCATCCGCAAACTGCAGGACGGGAAGCTCCGCGCCTTCATCAACGGTGCGCCCGATGTCCTGTTAGAGCGCTGCACCCAGCTCTACACCGGCACCGGCATCCGTCCCATGACCGACGAGGATCGTCAGACCATCGTGGCGCAAAACACCGCCATGGCGCAGCAAGCCCTGCGCGTGCTTGGCTCGGCCTATCGAGATCTCGACAACACTGCACCCGCCGACCTAACGGCGGACGCCGTGGAGCACGATCTCGTGTTCGTCGGCCTGTCGGGAATGCATGATCCGCCGCGTCAGGAAGCCAAAGATGCCGTCGCCAAATGTCGCTCCGCCGGCATTCGCGTGGTGATGATTACCGGCGATCATCCGCACACCGCGACGGCAATCGCGCGGGAAATCGGCATCGCTTCAGCCGACGACGTGGCCATCTCGGGCATCGAGTTGGACAAGATGAGCGACGACGAACTCAAGCAGCGCGCCCCTGAAATCGCCGTCTATGCCCGCGTCACCGCCGAGCATAAACTGCGCATCATCCGCGCCTGGAAAGCCAATGATGCGGTGGTCGCGATGACCGGCGACGGCGTCAACGACGCCCCTGCCATCAAAGGTGCCGACATCGGCATCGCCATGGGAATATCCGGCACGGAAGTCACCAAACAGGCAGCGGAAATGATTGTCACCGATGACAAT
>JANMMX010000183.1:0-2241 GCA_031373605.1 Allobosea sp.
ACGCGGCCGGTGGCCGTCTTGCCATCCTTGTCGGTCAGCTGGATGGCGCCGCGCACCCGCGTGATGGCGGCTGGCGCGGTGGCCGTGAGTTTCGTGCCATCCGCGCCGGCTTCGAGCGGAATGCGGTGGGTCTTTCCATCGATGACCATGATGGCCAGCGCCTTGAAATCATTTGCCTTGAGAGGCCGGTCGGACGCATCGCTGACATAGACCTCCAGCGACAGGCCCCGGCCCACGACCTCGATATGGTAGCTGCCCGCATCGACCAGTTCACCGCCATGCGGCCCCTTGCGCGGCTCGTGGGCAAGGGCGGTGACGGGCAGCATCATGAGTGCGGCAATGCTGACAACGAGGCGGCGGCGGCTTGGTTCCATGGTCACGATCCTTTTGCGATGTCAGAAAGCTTCGAGGGTCCTGGCGGGCGCTCCCGATGGCGCTTCAGGGCTTGCCGCATGTTCGAGGCGCACGCTGTCGATCAGCCGCTTCAGCGGCATCTCGCCATAGCGCAGGAACAGCACCGGCGTGAGGAACGTGTCGAGCAAGGTGGCGCTGACCAGCCCCCCGAAAATGGTGATGGCGACCGGGTGCAGGATTTCCTTGCCCGGCGCGCCCGCGTCGATCATCAGCGGAATGAGCGCCACCCCTGCCGAGAGCGCGGTCATCAGCACCGGCGTCAGGCGCTCGAGCGAGCCACGCATCACCAGTTCGGGACCAAACGGCATGCCCTCGTGGATGGCGAGGTTGATGTAGTGGCTGACCTTGAGAATGCCGTTGCGTGCCGCGATGCCCGTCAGCGTGATGAAGCCGATCATGGATGCAACAGAGAGCGGCTGGCCTGACCACCACAGCGCCGCGACAGAGCCGATCAGGGCGAGGGGGACGCTGCCCATGATGATGAGCGAGAACAGCACCGAGCGGTAGCGGCTGTAGAGAATGGCGAAGACCATGGCCAGCGAGATGGCCGAGAGCAGGCCGATGGTGCGGGTGGCCTCCTCCTGGGCCTGGAAGGTGCCTTCAAGACTGGTGAAATAGCCTTGCGGCAAGCGGCCCTGCGCAACCTGCTGGCGGATGCCGGCCACGATGCCGGCCATGTCCGCCTTGCCATCGCCGTTGGCCAGCACGACGATGCGGCGCTTGCCGTTCTCGCGCAGGATCTGGTTCGGCCCATCGGTTTCGCGGACATCGGCCAGCTGGCGCACCGGCACCCAGCCCAGCGGCGTCTCGATCAGCATGTCGGCGAGGGCCTGCGTGGTGCGAAGGCTGTCATTGAGGCGCATCACCACGTCGAAACGCCGGTTGCCATCGACCAGCCGCGAGACGACCCGCCCGTTTGACAGCCGTTCGAGCTGCTCGGTGATGGCGGCGGGCTGGAGGCCGTAGAGCGCTGCGCGCTCATAGTCGATCGTGATTTCCAGCTGCGGGATGCGCACCTGTTTCTCGATCTGCAGATCGACCACGCCAGGCACGGAGGCCAGCTTCTCGCGGAACTCGGCAGCAATGCGGCGCAAGGTGTCGAGGTCCTCGCCATAGACCTTGAGCGCGATCTGCGCCCGCACGCCCGACAGCATGTGGTCGAGCCGGTGCGAGATCGGCTGGCCGACATTCGTCGCCACCGGCAGCACCGCGAGCCTGGCGCGGATGTCCTGGACGATGTCGTCCTTTGAACGCCCAGACGGTTTCACGTCGACATCGACCTCGGAGGCGTGCACGCCTTCGGCATGCTCGTCCAGCTCGGCCCGGCCCGTGCGCCGCCCTACCTGCCGCACTTCGGGAATCTGCAGGATCAGCCGCTCGGCGATCAGCCCGACGCGGTGGCTTTCGGCCAGCGAGATGCCGGGGTTGAACAGCAGGTTGATGGTGAAGCTGCCCTCGTTGAAGGGCGGCAGGAAGGCGCGCGGAAGCTGCGTTGCGGCAGCACCTGCAGCAATGACGCCCGCCAGTGCGCCTGCCATCAGCGCGCGCGGATGCCGGAAGCTCCAGCCCAGCAGGATGCGGTTGCCCGCCTTGAGCGTCCTCACCAGCCAGCCCTCGTTATGGTCAAGTCGCTTGAGGCCTGGCAGCATGTAATAGGCCATCACCGGCGTCAGGGTGATCGAGACAATCAGGCTCATCAGGATCGAGATGATGTAGGCCTTGCCAAGCGGCGCGAACAACCTGCCCTCGATGCCGGTGAGCGCAAACAGCGGCACGAACACGAGGATGATGATCATCGTGGCGTAGACGATGCCCGAGCGCACCTCC
>JANMMX010000225.1:0-2516 GCA_031373605.1 Allobosea sp.
CTCGACGGCGTCCTGAAGCTTCTTGTCCTGCTTCAGCCCCATGAGCCGGGCGCCAATGGCGAGCGCGATGTCGTTGGGATCAAGCGCCCCATGAACCGGGAACAGCCATTCACCGGTCTCGTCCTTCTTGCCAACGAGCACAGGCGGCTTTTTGGAGCCATAAAGCTCCTCGCGCACCTGCACCTCGATCAGCGAGCGCTTCTCTTCCACCACCATGATCATGTCGAGACCATCGGCGAAGGACTTGATCTCGGAAGGGTCCATCGGCCAGGGGCAGGCCACTTTCCAGACGCGCAGGCCAAGTTCATTGGCGCGCACCTCATCAATGCCCAGGTCGTCCATGGCCTGGCGCACATCGAGATAGGATTTGCCGACGGTGACAATGCCGAGCTTCGGCTTCTTGCCGCCGGAGGTGATGATCGGGTTCAGCTTGTTGGCGCGGACATAGGCCAGCATGGCGGCGCGCTTGTCGATATGGAGCCGTTTCTCCTGATCGAGGAAATCCAGCTCCTTGCGGATGCTCAGACCGCCCGGCGGCAGCACATTGTCGGTCGGGATCTTGATGGTGACCCGGTCAGTCGCCGCATCGACCGAGCAGGTCGATTCGATGTTGTCCTTGACGCATTTCAGGCCGACCCAGACGCCCGCATAGCGCGACATGGCAAAGCCGTGCAGGCCATAGTCGAGGATTTCCTGCACACCTGCCGGGTTCAGGATCGGCATCATCCGGTCAACGAAGACGAACTCTGTCTGATGCGCATTGGTCGAACTTTCGGCGGTGTGGTCATCACCCATCAGACAGATGACGCCGCCATGCTTCGAGGTGCCGGCCATGTTGGCGTGGCGGAAGACATCGCCTGTGCGGTCCACGCCCGGCCCCTTGCCATACCAAAGGCCGAAGACGCCATCATACTTGCCTTCGCCATTCACCTCGGCCTGCTGCGCGCCCCAGATTGCAGTTGCGGCAAGGTCCTCGTTGAGACCGGGCTGGAACAGCACCTGCGCCTCGGTGAGCTGCCGCTTGGCGCGCAGCAGTTGCGTATCGAGCCCGCCCAGCGGCGAGCCGCGATAGCCAGAGACAAAACCTGCAGTGTTCAGCCCCGCCTGCTGGTCGCGCAGATGCTGCGTCATCAGCAGGCGCACGACGGCCTGGGTGCCTGTCAGAAACACATGGCGCTTGTCGAGGTCATACTTGTCATCAAGGGAAACCGGACGAAGCGCTGGCAAGCTCCCGCCACTTTCCGGGGCGATCCCTGGAGCAACTGGATTGGCGCGCGATACGACTGATTTCTTGTCGGACATGGTCTCACTCCCGCAGCCATGAGGGCTCGCAAAGCATGGCTCTGAAAGCCCTGTCTCGCCAGCACGAAATTACGTCAGTATTGCTGACATAACCTTTGGCAGCCGTCAATCCGGACGCACAGCGCTGCCTCGACCGTTTGCCGTGCTTTGGCCGTGATTGTTGCGCATCAGCGTCTGGGGAAAAGTGACCCGGGTGCGGAGGCAGTCCTTTGCCAGTGTTCTGCCCCATCGCAAGAGCAGGTGCTCCCGTGCTATTTGAAACAGTGCCGAACCTGATTCACACCTGTTCCCGAACCTGAGAGCCAACGTGCAGCTAACCTGCCATTTTCGCCGCGTCAGCCTCACGCTCGCCATGCTCTGGCTCGGCATGTTCTGGTTCGGCATGGCTGGCGCCAGCGCGCATCCGCATGTCTACGTTACCGGTGCGACCGAGATCATCTATGCCTCCGGCGGCAGGATTGCGGCAGTCAGACACCGCTGGAGCTTCGACGAGGGCTATTCCGCCTTCATGACGCAAGGCCTCGACAAGAATGGCGATGGCAAACTGACGCCGGACGAACTGGAAGAGCTGGCCAAGGTCAACATCGAATCCCTGCCGGATGTCGGCTTCTTCACGGTTGTGAAGGCAAATGGCCGCCCGCAGGAATTCGGCGCACCGACCGATTACGGCCTGAGTTTCGACAAGGGCGTGCTCACGCTTTCCTTCACGCTGCCGCTGAAGTTGCCAGCCAATGCCAGCCGCACGCTGGGGCTGGAGGTTGGTGATCCCACCTTCTTTGTGGCGTTTACATTGATTGAGGGTGAAAGCGCGATCCTGCTGAAAGACGCGCCTTCTGGCTGCAAGATCACCATCAGCCGTGCCAAGACGCTGGACGCATCGACCCAGGAGAAACTGGCGCAGGAAGACTTGACCAGCCTCAGCGGCGGGATGGCAGCCTTCCAGACCACGAGCCGCGCTCTGGTAGCCTGCCCTTGATCCGCTCGGTTCTGCCCCTCCGGCTGACTGTCGTCGTCGGTTCCTTGCTCGCCATTGCTGCAATTTTCTGGCTGGCCTCGCTCTGGTTCACGCCAGCGGCACCTGTTGCCCCACCGCCACGCAACCCCTTTGGCGGCGCACTGCCGCGCGAGGCGCTGCCATCGGCATCTGGCTTTGGCGCCTTCATCCTCAGCTGGCAATCCTCGTTCTACCGCGAGCTGACAGCGGCACTCAAAGC
>JANMMX010000268.1:0-1994 GCA_031373605.1 Allobosea sp.
GCCAGGTCGGGGTCGGTCATGATCGTGGCCGGGTTCGAGTTGACCAGCACGATGCGGTAGCCCTCGGCCTTCAGCGTCTTGACGGCCTGCGTGCCTGAATAATCGAACTCGCAGGCCTGGCCGATGATGATCGGGCCAGCGCCAATGATGAGGATCGTCGTGATGTCAGTGCGCTTCGGCATGGCTGAAGTCCTGCTGCGTGTGAGCATGAGGCCGCGCAAGGCATAAGCGCCTGCCGCCACATCTCGCGCGAGTGTTGTGCTGAAGCGAGGGCTATAGACGGCTCAGGACCAATGGGAAAGCCGCAAAGCGCGCATCAGGAGGTTCTGCACCAAGGAAATACGCAATCAGGTGCTTGACAGGTTTGATATCTAACTATTATTAGTTTGACATCTAATCAAAGGAGAGAGATTGATGACCTTGTCCCGCCGAACCCTTGTCCTTTCAGCCTGTGGCGCTTTGGGCCTCGTCGCCGCGGGCGGGGCATGGCGTGTCACGCGCCTGCCGCAGACCGCAACAAGACCATGGACTCTTGATCCCAACCGTCCTGCCGATGTGCGTCTCGATGCCTTCCGCCACGCGATTCTGGCGCCCAATCCCCATAACCGCCAGCCTTGGGAAATCCGGCTGGTTGGCCAGGATGAGGCGATCATCACCTGCGACCTGGAACGTCGCTTGCCGCAGACCGATCCGTTTGACCGGCAGATCCTTATCGGTTTCGGCGGGTTCTTCGAACTGGCGCGCATGGCAGCGGCACAGCGCGGCGTGCGGATGAGCGTCATGCCTTTCCCCGATGGCGAGCCCGGCGAGCGGCTGGACAAGCGTCCCATTGCGCGGCTGAAATTCATGGCAGAAGCGGGCGTGGCCAAAGACCCGCTCTTTGCCTCTGTCCTTGCGCGGCGCACGGCCAAGATTCCCTATGATCTGGCAAGGCCTGTCAGTGCGTCCGACAGTGCGGCACTTGTGGCCCTGAGCACGCCCGGCCTCAGCATCACAGCCAGCAGCAAGCCTGATGATGTGCCTGCCTTGCGTGACCTGATCTGGCGCGCCTGGGACATCGAGGCCTACACCACCCGCACCTGGAAGGAGAGCATGGACCTGCTGCGCGTCGGCGCGGCCGAGATCGATGCGAATCCCGATTGCATCCCGGTCAAAGGGCCGCTGTTCGAGGCACTGAGCCTGATGGGTACGGATTCCGTGCGCGCGCAGGCACTGGACCCTGCATCGACGGCCTTCAAGTCTACGCGCGAGCGCTACCGGGTGATGTTTGCGTCAACGCCTGCCTTTGTCTGGCTGACCACCGACGGCAACAGCCGACTCGAGCACCTCGAAACGGGCAGGGCCTGGCTGCGCACCAACCTGCTGGCAACGCAGCTTGGCCTGAGTGTCCAGCCCATCAGCCAGGCTGTGCAGGAATATCCCGAGATGAAGACCGAGTTTGACACGGTGCACCGGCTGGTTGGCACAAAGCCCGGCCAGCGTATACAGATGCTCGCCCGGCTGGGTTATGCCGCCCCGGTCGAGCCAACGCCACGCTGGCCTCTGGCTGCCAAGCTCAAGACAGGGTGATCCGGACCTCCGATGTCGACAAGTTCCCTGCAGTTTCGCATTCTGAACGAGATCGGCATCATCGCGCAGCTGTCGCAAACGGCTTTCGAGCGGGCCATGCCTTCGGGCATGACCCTTTCGCAATTCACTGTGCTGAACCATTTCGTACGGCTTGGTGGCACACGCAGCCCAGCCGAGTTGGCGAGCGCTTTTCAAGTGACACGCGCCACCATGACCAACACATTGCAGCGGCTGGAATCGAAAGGATTTGTCGCGCTTGCTCCTGATCCCGAGGACGGGCGCGGCAAGCGCGTCTCGCTGACGGATGCCGGGCGCGCGATGCGCGATCAGTGCATTGCGGCACTGGAGCCTGGTCTCAAGCGCCTTGCAGCCATGGGCTTTGGTGAGCGCTCCGAGCCCCTGCTGGACGGGCTCGTCAGTCTGCG
>JANMMX010000273.1:0-2353 GCA_031373605.1 Allobosea sp.
TTGGCCTCGACCAGATCGAGATCCTTGACCTTCCAGCCCGCCTTCTCCAGCGCCTTGCGCGAGGCCGGAATCGGGCCCGAACCCATGATGGCAGGGTCGACGCCTGCGGTGGCCCATGAAGCGATGCGGGCGAGCGGCGTCAGGCCACGGCGCGCGGCTTCCTTCGCTGTCATCAAAACGAGGGCTGCACCACCATCATTGATGCCCGACGCGTTGCCAGCGGTCACCGAGCCCTCTTTCGAGAAGGCGGGCCTCAGCTTGGCCATGGCTTCCATGGTCGCGCCATGGCGGGGATACTCATCGGCATCCACCACAATGTCGCCCTTGCGGGTCGAGATTGTGAAAGGCACGATTTCGTCCTTGAAGCGCCCGGCCTTCTGCGCGGCTTCCGCCTTGTTCTGCGAGGCAACGGCGAAGGCATCCTGATCGTCGCGGCTGATCTGCCATTTGGCGGCCACATTCTCGGCGGTCGTGCCCATGTGGTAGCCGTGGAACGCATCCCAGAGACCGTCCTTCAGCATCGTGTCGACGAACTTGAGATCGCCCATCTTGGTGCCGTTGCGCAGATGCGCGCCGTGCTGCGACATGGACATCGATTCCTGTCCGCCAGCCACGATCACGTGGGCATCGCCATTGGCGATCTGCTGCATGCCGATGGCGACGGCGCGCAGGCCGGAGCCGCAGAGCTGGTTCAACCCCCAGGCCGAGGCTTCCATCGGGATACCGGCATTCATGGCCGCCTGACGAGCCGGGTTCTGGCCCTGACCGGCGGTGAGGATCTGGCCCATGATGACCTCGTCGACATCGGCTCCATCGACCTTGGCGCGGATCAGCGCTTCCTTGATCGCGGCAGTGCCGAGGTCGTGGGCTGCCGTATTGCCGAACACGCCGTTGAATGCGCCGACGGCAGTGCGGGCAGCGCCCACGATCACGATGTCAGTATTGGCCATGGGTATTCTCCTGTGATGGGCAACGCTTCAGATGCCCTTGGAGCAGGCAAACTGTTCATGTCACCATTTCGCGCACAGAACGACGCGTCAAGCGCAGAAGTCAGGAAAGAACGCCACCTGGCCGAGATCAGCACTTCGGGTTGATATGGATCAACCGTTCCGGCAGGCTGCAAGCCCTCGCTTCTGGCGTCCCGCCTCGTCAAAATTTGCGGGAGCCAGCCAGCGCCGAAAAGCCGCGCCACATGCGGGCCACTCGGAATCAAGCAGCGCATACCAGTCGGTGTCGCGGTTTTCGCCCTTCACCACCATGTGCTGGCGAAAGCGCCCCTCATAGCTAAAGCCAAAGCGGTCTGCTGCCCGGCGCGACGGCTCGTTCCGGCTGTTGCACTTCCACTCAAAGCGCCGGTAGCCTAGTGAAAAGCCATATTCTCCGCACAGATAGATCGCCTCGGTCGCCATCCGTGTGCGCTGCATGGCGGGCGAATAGGTGATGTAGCCGACTTCAAACACGCCATGCTGCGGGCGGATTTCCATCAGCCAGAGATGGCCTTTGGCCAGACCATCAGCCTTGTCGATGATGGCGAAGGGCACGATGCCGGGCTTGACGATCATCTCGTCCAGCATGGCTGCATAGATTTCTTTCGTCGTTGGCTCATGCACCGGCAGAAAGGTCCAGACTTCTGCGTGGCCTTCGAGCGTCTGCCAGAGCTGGTCAAGATGCCTGGCCCGGTCCAGCGGCTCCAGCCTGCACCATTGCCCCTCCAGCACGCGGGCGGGCGGAAAGGGTGGTGGCGTCCAGTTGGCCAGAAACGTCATGACCGCGACTTCATATCTTCATGGAAAAACGGGTTGAGCGGCGCGCTGGGGCCGTTGCCGGCAAAGCCCGAGAATTTGCCCTCCTGCAGGATTGTGCCCGTCGCCGTCATGAAGGCTGACCAAGCGGCGCGCGCCAAGGCCCCGCCGGTGGAAAGGCGCCGCACACCAAGTGCCGCGAAATCATCGACGCTGAGGCCAAAGTCACCCGCCACAACAACATTCACCGGGAGGCCGCCCGAGGCTGCCACAACAGCGCTGATCTGCTCGCGCGTTCTCACGCCCGGCACGAACAGGGCGTCAGCGCCTGCCTGCGCATAGGCCGTGATGCGCTTCAGCGACTCGTTCAGAGGGTCTGGATGGCCGGTGAGAAAGCACTCGGCCCGCGCCGTCAGCAACACGCCGGAGCCGCCCATATCAATGGCCGTGCGCGCCGCCTTGACCCGCTCCACCGACAGCGCAAACGGATAAAGCGGGTCATCCTTGCGGCCCGTGCCATCCTCGATGGAGAGGCCTGCCACGCCCGTTGCCACGCAAAGTGCAACGTTCTCGGCGACGCCCCCAGGCGCATCGGCATAGCCGTTCTCGAA
>JANMMX010000036.1:0-4549 GCA_031373605.1 Allobosea sp.
GCCTTGCGGATCAGGGTGCCGTCCTCAGTGCGGTCGAGGGTCGCGGCGGTCAGGCCTTGCTGGAAGTTGTCGAGCTGGGCGCAGGGGTTTCGCAGGCCGGTGATCTCGATGATGGCGTCTGGCCCGAGAGCGAGCTTCGCGCCGCGCGGCAGGGCGAGCAGGTCGAGCCCGCGTGTGAGTATGTTCTCGCCAATGTCGCCGGGCGAGACCGTGAAGCCGCGGGCGTTCAGCTCGTCCAGCAGCTCGGCATGGATGAGGTGCACCTGCCGCAGGTTGGGTTGTGTCGGGTCGGTCGCCACGCGCGAGCGGTGTTTTACCGTCACGCCCTCATGCGCGTCACCCTCGACACCGAGCCCGGCGCGCAGGGTGATTGTGGCTTGCGGCGTCTTGCTGAAGGCGTGCTGCCCAAGGCGGCTGACGGCGACGATGATGGCTTCCGGCATGGTCTGCTTTCCTGTGTGGCAGGCGCGGATGGCTTTCTGGTGCGCCTCCAATGACAGGCAGGACTTGCGATCAAGGCATGACAGATGTGTGACATTGCGCAAGTTCCGGCAGGCTGAGCATCCGCCGGCAAAACCCTTTTCAGGTAAGGTTACGAAGCGATAATCCACCGCTGGAATGCCGGATCGGTTATGTCATGGCCTCACACCAATGATGCGGGTCTGCGGTCTTGAACGCCTATCTTCCACTCATCCTGTTCACGGTTCTGACGAATGCGGCAGCGCAGATCATGCTGAAGCGCGGCATGACCTCGGTGGGCGCTCTCGATGTGGCAGGCCAGGGCCTGATCGGCACGGTGTTCGGCGTCGTGTTCAACCCCTTCGTGTTCCTGGGCCTTTGCACCTTCGTCATCAGCATGGCCTCGCATCTGGTGGTCTTGTCCAAGGTGCAGCTCAGCTACGCCTATCCCTTTCTCAGCCTCGCCTATGTCGTCGTCGCCGTTTACGCCTATTTCGGCTTCCACGAGGATATGGGCCTGATGCGCATCGCCGGGATCGGGCTGATCTGCCTCGGCACCGTTTTCATCGCGCAAAGCTGACCTCACATGCGCACGGATTTCTCCTCATGAAGCACATCATCATTGGCGGCGACGGCTTTGTCGGCCAGCATCTGGCGGCCGATCTCGTGGCGTTGGGCGAAGAGGTTGTCGTTGCCGACATCCACAAGAGCAGCCATGCTTTCTATGGCAAGGTGCCCTTCGTGCGCATCGATGTGACCGAGGCCTCGACGCTGGAATCGATTCCGCTGAAGGCCGATGATGTCGTCTACAACCTCTCGGCCAAGATGCTTTCGCCTATCGTGCCGAAGGCGCAGCGGCATGATTTCTTCTGGCCGGTGAACTTCAACGGAACTGAAAACATCCTCAACTGGATGGGCACCAAGGGCGCATCAAAGCTGGTGCATTTCACCACGGACATGATCTATGGCCACTCGGTCTCTGTGCCGCAGACCGAGGATCACCCGACAAAGCCGCTGGGTGAATATGGCGAGAGCAAGCTGGCCACCGAGGCGCTCTGCGAGATATGGCGCCAGCGCGGCATGTCGATCTCGCTGTTCCGGCCGCGCCTCATCATCGGGCCGGGCCGGCTGGGCATTCTGGTCAAGCTGTTCAAGCTGGTCGATCTCAACCTGCCGGTGCCGATGATCGGCTCTGGCCATAATCCCTATCAGTTCATTTCGGTGTTCGATTGTGCGAGCGCTTGCCAGGCTGCCTGGCGCGCCGGCTTGCCCAACAGCGCCTATAATCTTGGGTCCGACAATCCGCCTGCCGTGCGCGACCTGCTGCGCCAGCTCATCAAGCATGCCGGCAGCCGCTCCTTCGTGCTGCCGACACCGGCCCCGCTGGTGAAATTTGCGCTCAATTCGCTCGACTGGATCAACCGTCCCTTGATGGATCCTGAGCAATATCTGATCGCCGATGAGGTCTGCATTCTCGATACGTCCAAAGCCAAACGGGAGCTTGGCTGGGTGCCGCAACACAACGACACCGATATGCTTCTCGCCGCCTACAGCGAATATCGCCGGAGTGTGAAATCATGACCATGGCCGCCCGCAAGATCGACATTCAGAACGAGACCCGCCCGCATCTCCTCACGGTCGAGGATGCCAAGAACCTCGATGTGGCGCGCGTGAAGGAGCTGTTCACCGCCCATCTCAACCCCGGTCAGGTGCACTTCCTCAAGCTGCTCGGCTTCGACAAGATCCTGATCGATCAGGCCTTGGGCATGCACTACATCACCAAAGACGGGCGTCGCATTCTCGATTTCTTTGGCGGCTTTGGCTCCGTCGCATTCGGGCATAACCATCCGCGGATCGTGGCAGCGCGCAAGCGCTTCCAGGAGGAGAACCGCCATGAGATCTGCATGGCCTTCATGTCGCAATATGCCTCTGCGCTGGCACATAACCTCGCCAACATCGCGCCGGGCGATCTCGACATGGTGTTCCTTGGTTCCTCCGGCTCGGAAGCCGTCGAAGCCGCTATCAAGGTGGCCGAACAGGCGCAGGGGCCCGAGCGCTCGAAGATTGTGCATGCGGCCAACGCCTTCCACGGCAAGACCAAGGGTGCGCTGACCGTCACCGATTCAACGCTCTACCAGTCCCAATTCAAGCTGGTCGAGAACCGGGTGAAGGTGCCGTTTGGCGACATCGATGCGATGCGCGCCGCTTTCGAAGCGGATCGCTCCATAGGCATCGTCATCCTTGAGACAATCCAGGGCGGTGGTGGCATCATCGAGGCCCCGGAGGGGTACTGGAAGCAGCTGCGCGCGCTCTGCGACAAACACGAGGTGCTCTGGATCGCCGATGAAGTGCAGTGCGGCTTGGGCCGGACCGGGCGCTTCTTTGCCTTCGAATTCGAAAATGTCGTGCCCGATGTCACCGTCCTGGCCAAGGCGCTGGGCGGCTCGAAATGCGCCATGGCAGCGATGATTGCGCGCCGCGACATCTACATGAAGGCCTATGGCAAGCCGAAGACCGCGCTGATCCATGGCCCGGCCACTTTCGGCGGCATTGGCGAAGCCTGCATCAGCGCCATTGAAGGCCTGAACGTGCTCTATGACGAGGACCTGATGGGCAATGCCGAGCGGCAGGGCGCCTATCTGATCGAGCGGCTGAACGGCCTGCGCGCCAAGTATCCGACGCTCCTCAAGGAGGTGCGCGGTCGTGGCCTGATGGTTGGTGTCGAGTTCAACGACATCAGCGAGGCGCTGCCTTTTGGCGTGCGCCAGATGGTGTCACTGCTCGATGACAAGCTGAAAGGCTCGCTTTGCGGCTTTGTCGGCGCGCTGCTGCTGAAGGATTACGACGTGCTGGTCGCCTTCACCGAATACAATCGCAACGTCATCCGGCTGGAGCCGCCGCTCGTGGCAACTCGCGAAGACATCGACACTTTCGTCAATGCCATGGACGACCTGCTGGGCCGCGGCATTGCGCGCATCGTGACGGACTATCTGCGCAAGGTGGCTGTCAAAGCCTGAGCGGCACAAAGCTGCGACAAGATGGCAGCGCAGACTTGACCCAAGGCGGTTTGCTGCCCAAGTGAGCGGCCATGAACCGTCGCAAGCTTCTTGCCCTCATGGGCCTGCCTTCGCTGCTCATGCTGGGCGGCGGCGTGTTTGCCGCCACGTCGCGCAATCGCAATCCGTATTACAACGGCCCCGTCACCGCCAATTTCAACGGCGTACGCTTCACGGATGGCCGGCCTGTGACCAAGGGCTTCCGCGAATTCCTGCAATGGCAATGGCAAGGCGGCCGCGAGGCCTGGCCGGACAGTTTTGCAGCACCTGCGCAAGATGTGCCTCCGCCATCCGTGCCCGGCTTGCGCGTCGTGCATCTGGGCCACGCCTCGTTCATGATCCAGGTCGGCGGGCTCAATCTTCTGATCGATCCGGTGTTCAGCGAGCGGGCGAGCCCCTTCCAGTTTGCCGGACCCAAGCGGGTGAACGCGCCGGGCGTCGCCTTCGACAAGCTGCCGAAGATCGATGCCGTTCTCATCACGCACAACCACTATGACCATCTCGATCTCAACACGCTCGAACGGCTTGAGGTGCGCGACAAGCCGCTGATGATCATGCCGCTGGGCAATGACGCGATTGTCCGCGAGCGCCTGCCGGGGGCGCGGCTTCAGGCGCATGACTGGGGCGGCGAGGTTGCGCTGTCAGATGCGGTGAAGGTGACGCTGGTGCCGAGCTATCACTGGTCGGCGCGTGGCGCGCTGGACCGGCGGATGGCGCTCTGGGCCTCGTTCATCATCGCGACGCCCGCAGGCAAGGTCTACCATATTGGCGACACGGGCTTTCATGATGGCGCCATCTTCCGTCAGCACGGTGCCGAGCACGGGCCGTTCAAGCTGGCGATCCTGCCGATTGGCGCCTACGAGCCGCGCTGGTTCATGGCCGACAACCACATGAACCCGGATGAGGCTGTCGAGGTGATGCTGGCATTGCGCGCCGAGCATGCGATTGGTCACCATTGGGGCACCTTCCAGCTCACCAACGAAGGTGTCGAGAAGCCGCGTCTGGCACTTGCTGCCGCAATGGATGCCAAAGGC
>JANMMX010000314.1:0-1881 GCA_031373605.1 Allobosea sp.
GCGCTGTGCAGCAACTGGGCGAGATCGCCATCTATCTGGGCATAGCGCTGCTGCTGCCTGCTTGATTGAAGGGCTGCTGCAAGCTATCGCGCTTCACATGAACGACATGACCTACCGCCGCCCGTCATCCCCTTGCGTGAAGATCTGCGTGATCGACGCCGCCAGCGGCCCTTGCGAGGGTTGCGGCCGCACCATGCCCGAGATCGCAGGCTGGCTCCGGCTGAGCGAACCCGAGCGGCAGGGCGTGATGCGCAAGTTGCCAGAGCGGATGAAGGCGCTGAAGCGCTGAGGCTGGCTTCAGAAGGCCAGCGACCAGGCAAAGCGCGCAGAGACCAGCAGCAGGAAGATGCCGAACGCCACCTCCAGCCGCCGCTTGGACAGCGAGTGCGCCAGACGCGCGCCAATGGGTGCGGTCCAGATGCTGGTGGGGATGAACAGCGCCAGCCCGATCAGTGAAACATAGCCGAGCGAAAGCGGTGGCAGCACGGCCATCTTCGGCCAACCGGCATAGATATAGCCCAGCGCGCCGGGGATCGAGATCAGCACGCCCAACCCCGATGATGTGGCAATCGCCTGATGGATGGGGCGGCCATAGAAGGTCATCACCAGGTTCGACAGTTGCCCGCCGCCAATGCCCATGAGGGCCGACAACACGCCGATGATGACGCCCAGCGCCCGCATGACCAGCTTGCCGGGCATCGTCTCGGCAAAGCGCAGATTGGCGCCAAACAGCAGGCGAAAGGCGCTGACCGTGGCCACGACCACGAACACGCCCTTGAACACGCCTGCCGGCGCATAGCGTGCCAGCGCACTGCCAAGCAGAACGCCCAGCACGACCGGCACGGCCCAGACCTTCAGGATGTCGAGATCGACCTTGCCCTTGGCGCGATGGGCATTGAATGAGCGGATCGAGGTGGGGATGATGATGGCCAGCGACGTGCCGACCGCGAGCGGCATGCGCACCTCTTCCACCACGCCAATGACGCGGAACACCTCATAGAGCACCGGCACGACAACCGCCCCGCCGCCGACGCCAAAGACACCTGCCAGCAGGCCTGTGGCAGCACCCGCCGCCAGCAGCGAGATCGCCAGAAAAATCAGGTCTCCGGTCGGGATGCCGAGGATCATGTCAGCAGATCCGGCAAAATGCTGCGTCCGGCAGCGTGGACGCCGCTCACTTGTCGAGCCGTGCCATCAGGCTGGACGTGTCCCAGCGATTGCCGCCCATTTTCTGCACCTCGGAATAGAACTGGTCGACCAGCGCCGTCACCGGCAGGTTGGCGCCATTGCGGCGGGCCTCGTCGAGCACGATGCCGAGATCCTTGCGCATCCAGTCGACAGCAAAACCGAACTCGTATTGCCCGGCATTCATTGTCTTGTGGCGGTTCTCCATCTGCCACGAACCGGCGGCACCCTTCGAGATGACCTCGACCACGGCCTCGATGTCGAGCCCGGCGCGCTTGCCGAAATGCAGGCCCTCGGAGAGGCCCTGCACCAGCCCTGCAATGCAGATCTGGTTGATCATCTTGGTGAGCTGGCCCGCACCCGATGGCCCCAGCAGCTTGCACATGCGCGCGAAGCTCGCGATCACCGGCTCGGCCTTGGCATAGTCGCTCGCATCACCACCGCACATCACGGTCAGCACGCCATTTTCGGCACCGGCCTGTCCGCCGGAGACAGGCGCATCGATGAAGCCGAAGCCGTGTGCCCTTGCGGCAGCATTGAGTTCGCGCGCCACATCGGCGCTGGCCGTGGTGTTGTCGACAAAGATCGTGCCCTTGGCAGCGCCTGAGAAGGCACCATCAGGCCCCGTCATCACGGCGCGCAGATCATCGTCATTGCCCACGCAGGAGAAGACGAAATCCTGGCCTTGTGCCGCCT
>JANMMX010000053.1:0-11813 GCA_031373605.1 Allobosea sp.
GGACATCAAGGCCTGAAGGTCGACATGTCCGGTCTGCAGGCCGCGCTCGAACGCCTGCTCGAGGACCATGGCCATCTCGCGGACATGAGCCGTGGCAAACAGGTTTTCCGTTTCGAGCCGGAGCAGCAGGCCCCGCATGACAGCTCCGAACGATGTCGAAGGCGTGCCGTGAAACGCGAGATGCATGCCTTCATCGGTCGTGTTGCAAATGCGGGCTTCTGCAGGCCCGACATTGTCAAGCCAGACCTGCGCACGCTGCCCGCGCGCAAACGTGGCGTCTTGCGGCAAATCAACCATAATGCCGCCTTGCCCGATGCTTCGTGTTCGGATCTCGCTGAAGAGGTCGCCAATCTGCAGCTGGCATGGCATTGAATGTGGAAAGCGCTGCTGGCGCCGCCTGTCCGCATGCGGCTGGATGTACAGCGCAGCAGCGAGGCGGCTGCCTGTCGTGCCGCTGGCTGCGGCCTGTGCCGGGTCAGTCTGGCAAGCTTTCTTCCGCTGGCTCGACCGACCGGGCCTTTTACCCTGCGCGGCTTCCGCCCTTTTGCTGTGCCTTGCAATCTGTGAGGTCATATCCTGCAAGCTGCATGTGGCTGGACGGGTGGCCTGGGCGAGCGCTGAAAGGCTTGCCTCTGCCACGACATCAAGCAGATCGGAAACGGCTCTTGACGGTAAATGCAATCGCATAAGTTGTATTTAAATCCGAGATATTACTTATGCGTGAATCAAGGCTCGCCGCCCGACACCTTTGCCCGTTCGTTGCCTTTTGTGGCGTCTGGCGGGAGGGATGATGCTGGAGGCTTGATGCTGGAGGCTTGGCAACGGGTCATGTCCGCGCCTATGTCTTCGCGAGGCAAGGAGATGCGGTCATGCGGGTCAATGAACTTGAACTGGACGAACTGAAGGGCGCGCTGGCAGCAGGCACTGTTCTGCTGGTGGATGTGCGCGAGCCGCATGAGTTTGCCGCCGGTCATATTCCCGGCTCGGTCTCCATGCCATTGTCGAGCTTCGACCCCGGCGCGATCCCTGATGGGGGCGACAGGCAGGTGGTGTTCTCCTGCGCGGCCGGTATCCGCTCGCTGCGGGCGCTCGAGTTTGCCCAGGCCAGCGGCGTCGACGTCGACAGCCACTATATTGGCGGCTTCAAGGAATGGCTGATGGCTGGCGAGCCTGTCGCCACCTGATGGCACGTCTGGAAGCGCCATTCAGTGTTGCGGGTGGCGCATTGTCGCAACGCAGCTTTGGCAGGCGACGAAACAGGCTTCAGGGTCCATCCTGATGGTTGAAATCCAACAAGGAATCGAAAGCCATGCGTCCGATGAAATTTGGTGTGGGCCAGTCCGTGCTCCGGGTCGAGGACAAGCGCCTGACGTCTGGTGCGGGTTTCTACGCGTCCGATGCCCAGGCTGACGGCATGCTGCAGGCCTATGTGCTGCGCAGCCCGCATGCGCATGCCGCGTTCCGTTTCGCTGATCTGGAAGCCGCGCGCGCGATGAAAGGCGTCAGACTGATCCTGACCGGCGCAGATGTGTCGGACTATGGCGATATTCCCTGCAAGGGCCTCATCAAGACTGTGTCCGGCGAGATGGTCACGCCAACGCCGACCCCGGTGCTGCCTGTCGATACTGTGCGCCATGTCGGCGAGGCCGTGGCCTTCATTGTGGCCGACACGCTCGAGCAGGCGCGCGACGCTGCCGAAGCCATCGATGTTCGCTGGGAAACCAAGCCATCTGTCAGCAGCATCACGGATGCGCTGGCGCCGGGCGCACCGCTGGTCTGGCCCGACCGGGCTGGCAATGTGGCTTTTGAGGCGGAGCTGGGCCACGCGGCGAAGACGCAGGCGGCTTTCGCCAAAGCTGAACGCACCGTCTCGATCACGCTGGTCAACAACCGCCTTGCCTCGAACTACATGGAAACGCGCGCCTGCCTTGCATCCTATGACAAGTCCACCAAGCGCTGGACGTTGACGCTGGGCAGCCAGGGCAGCCATGGCGTGCGCGACATTCTGGCCAAGAACATCCTGAAGGTGGACCCCGCCCGCATCCGCGTCATCACGCCGGATGTTGGCGGCGGATTCGGCACCAAGATCTTCATGTACCGCGAGTATCCGCTGACGCTGATCGCTTCGGAAAAGCTGAAGAAGCCCGTCCGCTGGATTGCCGACCGCACCGAGCATTTCCTGGCTGACACGCATGGCCGCGCCAACCTGACGACAGCCACTGTCGCCATCGACAAGCGGGGCCGCTTTCAGGCGCTCAAGATCGATCTGGCTGCTGAAATGGGCGCCTATCTCTCGCAATATGGGCCATTTATCCCTTGGATTGGCTCGACCATGACGCAAGGCTGCTACGACATCCCGGCGGTGCATGTGCGTATCCGGGGCGTGGTGACGCATACCACGCCGGTCGATGCCTATCGTGGTGCAGGACGGCCCGAGGCGGCTTATGTGATCGAGCGGCTCGTGGATGCTGTTGCGCTCGAGCTTGGCAAGGAGCCGTCCGCCATCCGGGCGCTGAACTTCATCAAGCCCTCGGCCATGCCCTACAAGACGCAGACGGGGCCGACCTATGATTCCGGCGAGTTCGAGGCGCAGATGCGCCGCGCCATGGAGGTGTCGGACCATGCCGGTTTCAAGAGCCGCCTGCGCGCCTCGCAGAAGCGCGGCAAGCTGCGCGGCATCGGGCTGGCCTGCTACATCGAGGCCTGTGGTGGTGGCGGGCCGGAAAGCTCGACCATCAAGCTGGGTGCCGACGGGTTCGTGACCGTGCTGATCGGCACGCAGTCGAACGGGCAGGGCCATGAGACGGCCTATTCGCAACTGGTGGCGCAGCATCTGGAACTGCCGCTGGAGCGCATCCGCGTCATTCAGGGCGACACCGATCTGGTCGAGACGGGCTCCGGCACGGGCGGTTCGCGCTCGATCCCGGTGGGCGGAGCGGCTCTTGGCAAAGCATCCGAGATCCTTGCCAGCAACCTGAAGGCGCTGGCGTCAGAAGCGCTGGAAGCGGGCGTGCGCGACCTCGAGATCGCCGATGGTGCCGTGCGCATCATCGGCACTGACAAGGCGATGGATTTTGTCCAGATCGCCAAACTGCCTGGCGCCACCGCTGAGATGCTGAATGTGCATCAGAGCTGGACGCCGCCGGAAGCGACCTATCCGAACGGGACGCATGTCTGCGAGCTGGAGATCGATCCGGACACGGGTGCGGTCTCGATTCTCAATTACAATGTGGTCGATGATTTCGGCCTTTCGCTGAACCCGATGATGCTCGCTGGCCAGGTTCATGGCGGGGCAGCCCAGGGGATCGGCCAGGCGCTGATGGAAGAAATCCGCTTTGATGAAGGCGGACAGATGCTGACAGCGAGCTTCATGGATTATGCCATGCCGCGCGCGGCCGACATTCCCAACTTCCATTTCGAGACGCGCAATGTGCGCTGTGTCACCAATGCGCTCGGCGTGAAGGGTGCGGGCGAGGCTGGCGCCATCGGTGCTTGCCCGGCGGTGATGAATGCGCTGGTTGATGCGCTCAACCGGGGCGCTGGTATCCGCCATGTCGACATGCCGGCTACGCCACAGAAGCTTTTTGCGCTGCTGCAGGGCAAGCGCATGGCAGCTTGATGTCAGCGAACGTCATTCGGGCGCAAGCTCTGCCTTGCGTTCACGCAAACGTGGATTGCAAATTCAGGTTGGAATTTTGCTAACTCTGATGTGTTCTACACAAGACAAAGGCTGCATGCGCCGCATGACCCTGCCTTGAGACTTAAATGAGGAGCTGACTGCATGATCCGTATGCTTGTTGTTGCCGCCGTTGCCATCGCCGGCATCGCCACTGCCTCTGCCCAGGGCAGCCCGATCGAGCAGCGCAAGGCGCTGCTGAAGACCTTCGGAGCCGCCGTGCGCGAACCCGGCCTTATGCTGCGCGGCGAACAGCCGTTCGATCTCGCCAAAGTGCAGGCTGCTCTCAAGGTGTTCGCTGAGGGGTCGCCAAAACTGCCGGCCATGTTCCCAGCGGGTTCTGGCGCTGGCGACACCAAGGCACTGCCAGTGATCTGGACCGAGCAGGACAAGTTCAACGCGATCTTCACCAAGCTCGCTGCCGACTCGACCGCTGCCGCAACCGCGATCAAGGACGAGGCCAGCTTCAAGACCGAAATGCCGAAGGTTCTTGGCAATTGCGGCGCCTGCCACAACGCCTATCGCGCCAAGTGAGCGCAAGGCCGAGGCGGGCCTGACCTTGCATCAGACCGCATTGAAAACACATGTGCGCGCGTGGGACCTTCCCACGCGCCTTTTCCATTGGTCGCTGGTTACGCTGATTGGCTGCGCGTGGCTGAGCTACAACTTCGCCAATGCCATTGGCGATCCCACACTGCGCTGGCATCGCTGGAATGGCATGGCCATTCTCGTGCTGGTGGTGTTCCGCGTGCTCTGGGGCTTTGTCGGTTCTTCGACCTCGCGCTTCTCGGCCTTCATTCGCTGGCCATGGGTGGCGCTGGGCTATGGACTGGACCTGCTGCGCGGCAAGACACGGCATTATCTTGGCCACAATCCGCTTGGCAGCTGGATGATTGTCATGCTGCTGCTGGCTGTGGGCGCGCAGGCGATTGGCGGGCTCTACACGCTGGAGCATAACGAGATCACCGCCGGGCCTCTCCAGCGCACGATCTCGGACGCTGCCACCGAGTTTATCTCCAGATGGCATCGTCGCGGCTTCAACCTGCTGCTGGGCCTCGTGGCGCTGCATGTGCTGGCCAACAGCCTGTATCAGCTCTTCAGACGAGACCCGCTCATCACCGCGATGGTTGTGGGGACCAAGCCGTCGGCAGACTACGAAGATGCGTCAGAGGCCGTGATCGTGCCACTGGCCGGTCTGCGCGCGCTGGGCTGCCTGGCAGTTGCGGCGGCGATTGTTTTCGGTTCGATTGTGCTGCTGGGCGGACGGCTGATCTAGGCTTGCCAGCATGGAGGGCCGCAGCCCTCACTCCATCACGGCCGCTTTCAGGATGCAGACCATCAGGGCCGTGCCCGGGCTTGGCCCGATGCAGCGCACCGAATGTGGCCGGTCACAGCGATAGCGCAGGGTTTCGCCTGCCTTGGCACGCTGGGTGACGCCCGCCACCTCGACCTCGAACTCGCCTGCGGTGACTGACAACGATTCGATCGAGCCGCGCTGGTGACCGTCTGAATCCAGCTCGCCGCCGGGCTCGGCCTGCACCTCGTACCATTGCAGCCATTCGATCGTCTTGACCCAGCCGATGATGGAAAGGCGCACCTTGCCATCTTCCGACACCAGAATGGGCGTGTCGGCGCGCGTGCTCTTGTCGATGAAGGCCTCTTCCTCGCCCGACGACAGCACGCGTTCGATGGAGACATCCAGCGCCTGCGACAGCCGCCAGATCGTGGCGAGCGTCGGATTGGTCTCGTTGCGCTCGATCTGGCTGATGATCGACTTGGCGACGCCAGACTGTTCGGCCAACTCCGAGAGCGAGAGATTGTAAGCCTTGCGCAGTCGCTGGATCGTCTTGCCGAGCTGGCCGGACACGATCTGGGCGCCGCTTTCAAGCTCGCGACCCGCGCGCTCCTTGATTTCAATGCCCATGACGCAATTCCGTTTTGTTTGAAGAACCGAACATACGTTTGTCTTGCCGGACAAAGTTGTGTCGTGCAAGCCGCTTTTGGTGGTTTCACTCGGCTCTGTGGCGTTGCACGGCCATCACAAGCACGAGCATCGCGCCAAAGGCTGCGACGGCCAGTCCGGCAAGAACGCCCATCGCGGCTGTGCTGCCAATGGCTGCAAGCAGAAGTGCGAAGAGGAAGGGCGCCAGTGATTTTACCGCCAGCGCCGGGCCCGAAATCATGCCCAATGTTGCGCCATAGCCCTCGCGGCCGAACAGGCCGAGCGGAATGATGCCGCGCGCAATCGTCAGCAGCCCATTGCTGGCGCCGTAGACGAGGGCGAAGACAATCACCCAGGTCAGCCCGAACTGGCCGAGAAAGAGGATGCCAAAGGCCAGCGGCATCAGCCCGGTCGAGATCAGACCGAGCGCCAGCACCGGGTAGCGCCCGCCAAACAGCATCTCGATGAAGCGCGCTGCCGATTGCGCCGGGCCAATCAGGGCACCTGCAGCCACGGCCTGCGCCTCGCTGAGGCCAAGACTGTCGAGCGTCGCGATCAGGTGCACCGACATGGCGTTGGTGATGAGCCCGTGCATCATCAGCGCAAGTGTCAGGCAGATCAGCACGATCTTGCGCGTCGAGGCGGGGAGTGGCGGGGGCTTGTCGTCGCTCACTGCTGCTGCGGCTGTCGCAATGCTCGCGCTGCCATGATCAGGTGGCAGCGCAAAGCGATGGAGGCCTGCACAAAGCACCGCGTTCAGTGCGGCATAGATCAGTGACACGCCGCGCCAGTCAAAATGCTGGAGCAGCCATAGGCCCAATGGCCAGAACACGGTGGAGGCGAGGCCGCCCGCCAGCGTCAGGGTCGAGATCGCCTTGCGCGCGTTCTGCCCGGCATAGCGGGTGAGCGTCGCAAACGCCGGATCGTAGAGCGAGCCTGCCATGCCCAACCCGATCAGCACCCAGGCGGCGAGATAGGTCGCGGGATGGTGGCTGTAGGCCATCAACAGGTAGCCTAACCCGCCAACAATCGAACCCAGAGCCATCACGCCGCGACCACCGCGCTGGTCAATGGCGCGTCCCACGGGTGTGGCAGCGAGGCCTGCGACAACCATGCCGAGCGAGAAGCCGCCATAGACGAGGCCCTGGCTCCAGCCGGTCTCGGCGCGAATGCGCGTGCCCAGCATCGTCATGCCGTAATAGAGGCTGCCCCAGGCCACGATCATGGTGAAGCTCAGCACGATCAGCGCTTGCCATGTGGCGCGGTTCATCGCTGTGCTTTTCACCGCCTCGCTCACACCGGCCTCTTGATCATACTGGCCTCTTGGGATCAGCCTCGTTGCTCTGCCGGCGCAGCAGCCCGAGCTGGTTCTCGCGCCAGATGACGAAAAGGCCCGCGCTGACCACGATGGCCGCGCCGATCAGCACGGCCGTGACCGGCAACTCGCCAAAGACAAACCAGCCAATGGCAAGTGCCCAGATCATGGAGGTGTATTCGAAGGGTGCAACCAGCGAAGCATCGGCTGCACGATAGCTGGCCGTCATGAGAATCTGGCCCAAGCCTCCCAGAATGCCGATCATCACCAGCACGAGCGCATCGGTCAGGTTCGGCATGGGCCAGCCAAAAGCGCTGGTGGCCAGCCCCAGAAGTGACGTCAGCAGCATGAAATAGAACACGATCGCGCCAGTTTTCTCCGTCTGGGTCAGCGTGCGCACCTCAATGGTGGCGAAGGCCGAGCAAAGTGCGCCCAGCATGGCCGCAAGCGCGCCGAGCGCCGGGCCATTGCCCAGACCAAGGGCGATGTCGCGCGCCTCGAAATGCGGGGAGAGCATGATGAGCACGCCGACAAAGCCGATGACGACAGCGGTCCAGCGATAGATGCGGACCTGTTCCTTCAGCAGCCAGGCTGCCAACACCACAACCAGCAGAGGTCCGGCATAGTTGATGGCGATTGCGTCAGGCAGCGGCAGGAAACTCAGCGCGGTGAAGCCCGCGAACATGCCGGTCGAGCCGATGACGCCGCGCTTGAGGTGGCCACGCAGGTTTTGCGTCTTGAGTGCGCCGGGAAACTCGCCCTGCCAGACCAGCCAGATGAACAGCGGAATGAGCGCGAAAAACGAGCGGCAGAAGATCATCTGCCCGACAGGCGAGCGCGCGGCCACGAGCTTGATGCCAGCTGACATCAGCGTGAAGGCCAGCGTCGAGATGATCTTGAGGCTGATGCCGTAAAGAGGGGACAAGCTGTGCGGATTTCGAATGCGGGATCGGCGGAGGCGGCCCCTGTTAGAACACGCGCCAAACCTCACGCCAAACGCAATTCACGCAACCCTGCCCGGTGCGATATGGGCAGCGGGCAGGGTGCGCATGCAAGATGTCAGAAGCTGCCGCGGAAGACGCCGCCATCGATCAGCAGGTTCTGGCCCGTGATATAGCCCGCATGGTGACTGGCCAGGAAGGCGCAGAGGTTGCCGAACTCCTCGGCATTGCCGAAGCGCTTGGCCGGGACATCGGCCTTGCGGGCAGCAGCCATGGCTTCCGGCGTCAAGCCCTTCATCGCGGCCATCTTGGCGGTGGAGCCCTTCAGCCGGTCGGTGTCGAACATGCCGGGCAGCACATTGTTGATGGTGACATTGGCGTGGGCCACCTCGCGCGCGACGCCTGCCAGAAAGGCCGTCAAGCCTGCGCGCGCGCCCGACGACACGTCAAGCCCGATCAGAGGTGTCAACACACTCATCGAGGTGATGTTGATGATGCGGCCAAAGCCGCGCTCCACCATGCCATCCAGCACGCGCTGCGTGAGCTCTATGGGAGTGACCATGTTCTGGATCACGCCTTCGAGCAGACCTTCGCGCGTCACCTCACGATAGCTCTTGGGCGGCGGGCCACCATTGTTGTTGACCAGAATGTCGACCTTGGGTGCGGCGGCCAGCAGAGCATCCTGTCCGGCCCTTGTCGAGACATCGGCGACGACCGGAATGATGGCGGCACCGGTGGCTGCGCGCAGGGCAACAGCTGTTGCCTCCAGCGACACTGCGTCGCGCCCGTTGATGATGACCGTGCAGCCGGCCTGTGCCAGCGCCAGCGCTGCACCGCGACCCAGACCCTTGCTGGAGGCGCAGACGATGGCCGTGCGGCCTGAAATGCCCAAATCCATAGTGACGTTCTCCCGAGGAAACATGCCCCTTATGCGGCCTCAGGCGGGCCAATGCCAAGCGCCGTCATCAAACCGCAATGCAAATCAGAAATGTCACACGCACATGACTGGAGAGGTTCCGGGGGCAGGCATGACAATTGATGATGATGCGATCGAGGTGCGAACGATCTTCATCTCCGATGTCCATCTGGGCACCCGCGGTTCGCAGCCGGAGCATCTGCTGGAGTTTCTGCGGGTTTATGATGCGCCGCGCATCTATCTGGTCGGTGACATCATCGATGGCTGGCGGCTGAAATCCGGCTGGTACTGGCCACAGGCCCATAATGACGTGATGCAGAAGCTGCTGCGCAAGGTGCGCAAGGGCGCCCATCTTGTCTATGTGCCTGGCAATCACGATGACTTTCTGCGCAGTTTCATGCCCAGCCATTTCGGCGGCATCGAGATTGTCGACAATGCCATTCACGAGACGGCGGATGGCAAGCGGCTCCTCGTCATCCATGGCGACATGTTCGACATGATCGTGTGCAACGCCAGGTGGCTCGCACTGCTGGGGGACTGGGCCTACACCGTCGCGCTCACCTCCAACATGTGGCTGAACTGGACGCGCCGGAAGCTTGGGCTGCCCTATTGGTCGCTGTCGGCCTGGGCCAAACTCAAGGTGAAGAACGCGGTCAACTACATTGGCGAGTTCGAGACGGTGCTGGCGGCGGAAGCGCGCCGCCACAATGCCGATGGCGTGATCTGCGGCCACATTCATCACGCCGCGCACCGCCAGATCGATGGTCTGACGTATATCAACACGGGTGATTGGGTCGAAAGCTGCACGGCTGCCGTCGAGCATCTCGACGGACGAATCGAGATCATCCGCTGGCTTGAGCGTGACAACGTGGAGACGGTCTTGGCTGCCGGGGTCGAACCGGCACTGCCACCCCTGAAGGAGTTGGCAGTGGTGAAAGAACCGGCTTTCTCCAGCAAGTCCGCCGCCAAGCCATTGGAGCACGCGGCCTGATGTGGGTGCTCCTCGTCACCGATGCGTGGCGGCCGCAAGTCAACGGGGTCGTTCGCTCGCTGGAACGGATGGTCGAGCTGGCACCGACCCTCGGCGTGACCGTCGAGACGCTCACTCCGGAGGGGTTTCGGCAGTTTGCCTTGCCCTCTTACCCTGACATCCGCGCCGCTTGCCCGGCCTGGGGCGAAGTGAGCCGCAGGGTGGCGCAGTCCCGGGCCGACCACATCCATATCGCGACCGAGGGGCCACTGGGCTGGCTGGCGCGGGCGGCCTGCCTGCAGCAGAAGTGCATTTTCAGCACCAGCTACCACACGCGCTTTCCGCAATACATCGCCGCGCGCTGGCCTGTGCCGGAGCGCTGGAGTTATGCCCTGCTGCGCCGCTTTCACGCGGCATCTGCCGGGGTGATGGTTTCGACGCCTGCGGTCAAATCCGAGCTTGAGGCGAATGGCTTCACCAAGACACTGCCATGGGGCAGGGGTGTCGACTCGACGCTTTTCCGCCCGGACAACCGGCAGGTGCTTGATCTGCCGCGGCCGATTTTTCTGACGGTGGCACGCGTTGCGGTCGAGAAGAACCTCGAGGCCTTCCTTTCGCTGCCATTGCCGGGCTCGAAGGTTGTCGTTGGCGAGGGACCGCAGCGCGCAGCGCTGATGGCGGCCTATCCTGATGCTGTGTTTCTCGGGCTGAAACAGGGCATCGAACTGGCTGAGATCTATGCCTCGGCTGATGTGTTCGTCTTCCCCAGCCTGACCGATACCTATGGCATCGTGCTGCTGGAGGCGGCTGCGAGTGGCTTGCCCGTGGCAGCCTTTCCGGTTCAGGGGCCAGTCGATGTCTTCGGCGACTCAGGTGCTGCGGCCTTGGACGATGATCTGCAAAAGGCAGCGATGGCTGCGTTGCGAATTCCGCGCGAAACGGCTGTCAGTTTCGCCAGGACGCGCAGCTGGCATGACAGTGCCCAGCAGTTTTACGGCCACATGGCCAGATTGTCGGGGCACCAGCTTCCACAGCCATTGAAACCAGCATCCGAAGCCGCCAATGCAGCGCTGACTGAGCCCGTCAGGCCGACTTCCGCCGCAGCCTGACCACCACGTCGATGCGGGCAACTTCATAGCCTTCCGGCACATTCGTCACATCTGGGAGTGCCACTTCCGAGCCTGGAATGTCGATCACCGTGTTCTCGCCATCGACAACGAAATGGTGGTGCTGGCTGGTGTCTGTGTCGAAATAGGTCTTGGCGCCATCAATCGCCAATTCGCGCAGCAGGCCCGCTTCCGTGAACTGGTGCAGTGTGTTGTAAACCGTTGCCAATGAAACCGGCACGCGGGCGCGGGTGGCTTCGTCAAACAGCAGCTCGGCGCTGACATGCCTGTCACCCTTGGCGAACAGCAGCCAGCCCAGCGAGACGCGCTGGCGCGTCGGCCGCAAGCCCACACGCCGCAGCTTCTGCCGCAGGTCGTTGAACGGGCAGCCGGTGCGCAGCGCCGGTCCGGCAGGTTTGGTCAAGGCAGTGTCGGTCATGGGCTACCAGGATTCCGAACGCGCACAGAAACGCATTCTGCTTCTGTCAGGAGATATAGTTGCAGCTTGCGCACACAGCAACCTTTCGCCCGCGCAGCATCTTGCTTCAATGGGTGAGAAACTAGCGCTTTCCCCGCTCAAAGCCCTTGTGTTAGGCACGGCGTCAATCGCGGCGTTGTGGTCGCGGCCATCTGTTCAACGCCATCCTTCACGGATCGGCCAGCTTTGCAGGATTGCCCATGACGCGCCCATCCTCCTTCACCTATGAGGATATTCTCAGCTGCGGTCGCGGCGAGCTGTTTGGACCCGGCAATGCGCAGTTGCCGCTGCCGCCGATGCTGATGTTTGATCGCATAGTCGAGATTTCGGAGGATGGCGGCCCGCACGGCAAGGGCATGGTGCGCGCCGAGCTCGATGTGCGGCCTGACCTCTGGTTCTTTTCATGCCACTTCAAGGGCGATCCTGTGATGCCGGGCTGTCTTGGCCTCGATGCGTTGTGGCAGCTGAC
>JANMMX010000099.1:0-4648 GCA_031373605.1 Allobosea sp.
TCGCGCCAACATGCAGGCCATGCGCGGCCAGTTCCGTGATGCCGAATTGCCCAAGCGCATGGAACTGATGGCCGAGCGCCAGGCCGCACAGGCTGGCCGGATGCGCGAGCTTTCAACGACCGTGCAGCCGCTCTGGGCCACACTCAACGCTGACCAGAAGCAGAGCGTGCAGAAGGCGGTTCGCCGCACGATGGGTGAAGGCCGCAATGGTGGCGGACATCGCGGCGGACATGGTCGCAGCCATGGTGATGGCGAAGGCCGTCGCGGCTGAGCGCGCCAGACATGCCCTGAAATGCAAGAAAGCCGCCCAAACGGGCGGCTTTTCGAAGGGGCATCACCAGCCTCAACTCTCTGCACGCTGTATGTCCCTGACTCGCAGCAACAATAGGCCCTTTAGGCGTCCGGTAAGTTGCGCAATGCGTCCTACGGAAACGCGAGGGTGGCACGGGGGGAAATTTCGGCGCGAGCAGATAGAGGAGGTTCCACAGATTTTTCCACATGTATATCCTGGTTTATTCTGACGACCCACCAGAACGAGTACGCGCGTTCACTGCGATGAAATCTCTCAAGGCGAAGGATGCCTTATGAATTTGATGGAAACTCAAGTCGCGACCCGTGGGCCACAGCATGTTACCGCTCCATGGCCAGACTTGTCGAAACATGAAGGAGTGTTCGTCGGTAATTCCAATGCGAAGTCCTATGATTTTTGTACTGAAGGCGTTGACAACAAGTCTTCCAAATCCGAACGTTATCATTTGTATGTTCTTAGCTATACGATCGATATTGCTGAATTCTTCGCAATCTCCGTCAGATGTAACTAGTGTTGACGCATATCTCTGCAATTTTGTATTCCAATCGGACTGTTGGTGTTGCCCGATGAAAATCTGCCAGCCAGAGGGTGGGCTATCGAAATCACGCACCCAAATGCGATCTTCGTAGCTTGAAACCATGTCCGCTGGGTTATCGGACTCTAGGACCATAATTTTCATAGCCACCCAAGCTGCTAGCCGACGCTGTGCATCTTCATCAAGTACCAGCGGTTGAGCTTTTATCAGGGGGCCAAGAAGTGATTTGACGGTAGTCTCCCGTCGGCTCATCCAACCAGTATTGCAGGCTCCGCAAACCGACTTAACGGTCAGGTTGAAAAGTGTGCCCTGAAAATTCCGGACGCTCTCCAAGCTAGCAAAATTCGGTTTTCCCTCAGGGGTCTTATATCGTGCCCGTCGATGGGCTGCGTTTGGGCGTGCATCAAGAAGGTCGTGTGCCCAGGAAGGCCAGATGTGTTCCCGGGTTAACCCATGGCCACCACAGAATAGGCACGTACGCGCTGGCTGTTGTCGCTGCGGATTTGCCCTGCCCTGCACGTTCGTCTCTTCCCTTCACAATCGAAGCAGATTTGCTCGATCTGTCTATTTCCGAGCGTACGCAATGGACCACGAGTGAAGCACGTACTCAGCTCCGAATTGTAACACCGGAAGACTAAACTGGCGACAGCCATAAACGCTAAGTATCCTAGTTAAATCAATGGACTGGCAAAGTCCGGGCCTTACCCCGCCACATCCGCCATGCTCGTTGCGACAAAGCCCGGCGCGCTCGGCACAATGTCAGTGGCTAAGCGCGGCTTCCATGGGCACGTTGTAGGGAGTTAGGCGGAAAGCCTGCGGAACCCTGCCGAGACGCTCTAGGAGCGCCTTGAGAGGCGGGCTGAAGGTGTGTCCAGGCGGGCGGAAGGGTCGTCACACTAGGGAGAGTAGGCGGGCCGGAGCAAAGGCTCAACAGCCGGGCCGTATATCCATCCATAAAAAGCGTGTGGGGGAAAACGTGGGGGGTGGCGTGTGGGGGAGGGCAATCTCTCGCCCCCTCCCAAGTAATTGATATTTAACGGATATTCTGATCCGTTCTGACCGGCCTAGCGCGAATAGAACTCGATCACCAGGTTCGGTTCCATCTGCACGCCATAGGGAATGTCCGTCAGCGTCGGGATGCGGGTGAACTTGGCGGTCATCTTGCCATGGTCGGCCTCGACATAGTCGGGCACATCGCGCTCGGCGAGGGCAACGGCTTCGAGCACGATCAGCAGCTGGCGGGAGGCTTCCTTGACGGCGACGACATCGCCTGCCTTGACGAGATAGCTCGGCACGTTGACGCGGCGACCATTGACCGTGATGTGGCCGTGGTTGACGAACTGGCGGGCGGCGAACACGGTGGCGACGAACTTGGCGCGGTAGATCACCGCGTCCAGACGACGCTCGAGCAGACCGACCAGGTTCTCGCCGGAATCGCCCTTGAGACGCACGGCCTCGGCATAGTAGCCGCGGAACTGCTTCTCGGAGATCGAGCCGTAATAGCCCTTCAGCTTCTGCTTGGCGCGCAGCTGCGTGCCGAAGTCGGAAATCTTGCCCTTGCGGCGCTGGCCGTGCTGGCCGGGGCCATATTCACGACGGTTGACCGGGGATTTCGGGCGGCCCCAGATGTTTTGACCGAGGCGACGGTCAATCTTGTATTTCGCCTGATGGCGTTTTGTCATGTTCGCGTGTCCTCTTGGTTCGCGAGTGAGGACCGCGCCCTCCTGTCCCTGTCTCCAGGGCGACAGATCCGGACATTGCCGGATCGCGGGTGCGGAAAAGCCAAACGGGCCGTGATCCGGCCCGCTTGCTCGCGTCTTAAAGCCACAGCAGGGGGGCCAAGTCAACCCGAAGTGACGGTTTTGCGACTGATTCCAGGACAGGGCGCGCGCATTCTGATGACGTTGTGATGATATCGCGTTCGTTGCCTCTGGCGAAGCAGGGGAAGCATCTATAACTTCTGCATCCGAGGAACTGATTTGTTCCAGATGCGTCTGGAGCCAGGCGGGTCTGGTGCAGCAAGAGGCCTTTCGAGACGGATGACAGGCAAGGTTGAGACACAGAACGAGATAGCCGTCACGCCGATGGCTGCCAGCCGCCCCAAGGCTCCGCCTGAAGGGGGCGAAGGCGGAACGGCTGTGCTGACGCGCACCAAGACGCGCAAGCCGAATCTCTACCGTGTCCTGCTGCTGAATGATGACTACACGCCGATGGAATTCGTGATCCATGTGCTGGAATCCTTTTTCAGCATGGATCGGGAGGCGGCGACCCGCGTGATGCTGCATGTTCACCAGAACGGTGTCGGCGAATGCGGTGTCTTTACCTATGAAGTGGCCGAGACGAAGGTCACACTCGTGATGGATCTGGCGCGCAAGCACCAGCATCCCCTGCAATGCGTCATGGAAAAGAAATAGGAGCGGGCCCTTGCCGAGTTTCTCGCGCAGTCTTGAACAGGCTCTCCACCGGGCATTGGCGCTGGCCAATGAACGCAAGCACGAATTTGCCACGCTCGAGCATCTGCTGCTGGCTCTGGTCGATGATCAGGACGCTGCGGCCGTCATGCGGGCCTGCAATGTCGACACCGAGGTCATCCGCCGCAATCTGGCGGAATACGTCAATGTCGAGCTGGCCAATCTCATCACGGATGCGCGCGACGAGGCCAAGCCGACCGCCGGTTTCCAGCGCGTCATCCAGCGCGCGGTCATCCATGTGCAGTCCTCGGGCAGGGAAGAGGTGACGGGCGCGAATGTGCTGGTCGCGATCTTTGCCGAGCGCGAGAGCCATGCCGCCTATTTCCTGCAGGAGCAGGACATGACCCGCTATGATGCGGTGAACTACATCAGCCACGGCATTGCCAAGCGCCCTGGCGCTGGCGAAACCCGTGCCGTGCGCGGCACGGATGATGAGCCCGAGGCACCACGCGACCAGCGCCAGGACAATGCGCAGGAAGGCGACAAGGACAAGAAGAAGAAGGAAAGCGCGCTTGATGCCTACTGCGTCAACCTCAACAAGAAGGCCAAGGACGGGCGCATCGATCCGCTGATCGGTCGCGAGGCCGAGGTGCAGCGCACGATCCAGATTCTCTGCCGCCGACAGAAGAACAACCCGCTGCTGGTGGGCGAGCCCGGCGTTGGCAAGACCGCCATTGCCGAGGGGCTGGCGCGCAAGATCATCACCAACGAGGTTCCCGACGTTCTGGCCGACGCCACGGTGTTCTCTCTCGATATGGGAATTTTGCTGGCCGGCACGCGCTATCGTGGTGATTTCGAGGAGCGCCTCAAGCAGGTGATGAAAGAGATCGAGGCCCATCCCAAGGCTGTGCTGTTCATCGACGAGATCCATACGGTGATCGGCGCAGGCGCCACTTCGGGCGGCGCGATGGATGCGTCCAACCTGCTGAAGCCGGCGCTTGCTTCCGGCGCGCTGCGCTGCATTGGCTCCACGACCTACAAGGAGTATCGCCAGCATTTCGAGAAGGACCGTGCGTTGGTGCGGCGCTTCCAGAAGATCGATGTCAACGAGCCATCGATTCCCGATGCCATCGAGATCTTGAAGGGGCTGAAGCCCTATTTCGAAGAGTTTCACAAGCTGCGCTATACCAACGAAGCCATCAAGGGTGCGGTGGAGCTGTCAGCCCGCTACATCCATGACCGCAAGCTGCCGGACAAGGCCATCGATGTGATCGACGAGACGGGCGCCTCGCAGATGCTGGTGCCGGAAGCCAAGCGCAAGAAGGTCATTGGCCTGAAAGAGGTCGAGGCTGCCATCGCGACCATGGCGCGCATCCCGGCCAAGACCGTCTC